>NZ_JBHJRC010000073.1:0-3615 GCF_042261735.1 Kitasatospora sp. NPDC056327
GGCGCACCGACTACAGCGCCGTTCGGAAAGCGCCGCGAGCACTGTCACTCACCCCTTGGCAAGTCCTGCACGCCATCGGCCTCGGCGCTGCGGCGGTCCGTCAGGGAGCCGGCCGCGGACTCGCCGGGGCCGGCCCGGCCCGTCGCCCCGGAGACCGCCGACGCCGTCGTGGTCCGCGACGAACCGGCGGCCGTCCCCGCCGTGGTCGCCCTCTCCCGGCGGGCCCGCCGCCCGGTGGTGCAGAACCCGGTGATCGCCGGGGGCTTCATCACCGTCCTGGTCGTCCGGGACCTGGCGGGTACGCTGCCCCTGCCGCCCGGCGTCGCCGGGCACGAGGGCTCCACCGTGATCGTCGGCCTCAACGGCCTTCGGCTGCCGCGCGAACGGGCGTGGCAGCGGGCCCTGGGGAACGAGGAGGACTGAGGGAGCATGAGCCGTCGCGAACGCGATCGGGCGGGCAGGCAGGGCGGTCGGCAGACCGGCGGGCGGGGCGGGCGCGGCCCGGAGTCCCCGGTGACCGTCACCGTCTGCCGCGGCTGCTGCTGCGGCACCCAGGAGAAGCACCCCGGCGTGGACCACGCCGGCCAGTACGAGCGGCTGCGCGCGGCCGTCGGCGACGCGGGGCGGGTCCGGGCCGTCAAGTGCCTGGACACCTGCGCGCACTCCAACGTCGTGGTGGTCGGGCCGTCGAGCGAGGGCCGCGCGGCCGGCGGCCGGCCGGTCTGGCTGGGCTGGGTCCTGGCCGACGACATGATCGGCGAGATCGCCGAGTGGGTGCACGCCGGCGGCCCCGGGCTCGCCGATCCGCCGGGGATGCTCGACCTCCAGCAGATCTCCGTCTCCCGCCGGGTCGGCGAGGGCCTGCCGGGCTGAGCCGCCCCGGCCAGGCCCGCCGGGCCGCGGGCCGCCGCCGACCAGGGGCGGCCCGCGGCGGCAGAGGGCGGGCAGGGGCGGCCGGGGGCGGCCGGCGGAGCGGGCGGGCGGCGGCGCGGCGGACGGCCGGGCCCGGGCCGGGGCCCACCGGGCGGGGTTCCGCCCCGGCAGGGTTGGGCAGGACCCGCCCGGGGCCCACCGGGCACCGCCTACCATGAACTGGGTTCCGACCCGGGAGGAAGACGATGACCACGGTCTGCCGCATCTGCGCGGGCACCGGCCGCACCGCCGGGCTCAGCTGCCGGACCTGCCAGGGCACCGGCACCACCGAGGTCGGCGGTGGCGGGGGCAACTGCTTCCTCTGCGACGGCACCGGCGTCTACGTCCGCTACCGGGTCGACGCCACCGGCGCCAAGCACGCCTACCGCGACGAGATCTGCCGCACCTGCGACGGCACCGGGAACCGGGCGGCCTCCCCCTGGGACGAGGCGTCCTGAGCCCGCGTCGGACCGCGCCCGCGAGGTGACGGTTGGTCTGAGCGGGTGCGCCCGCGCACCGATCAGCGTAGGTGAACGCCCCTCAGGTGACCGTGATCGGACACGCTGCCGGACGCTACGACTATGGCTTCCCTCAACCGTCTGTTAGCCCGGGTCCGCCGCAAGGCCGTCGCCCTGGCGCTGCCGTGCACCGTCGTCTCGGCCCTCGTCCCCGTCCTCGCCCTCGGCCCCGGCGCCGTCTCCGCCGAGGCCGCGACCCTCCCCGGCGGACTGGGGCCCTGTGTCCCCGGCAGCTGTCCCGACCCGTTCCCTCCGATCAACAACGGCGCCTTCGCCGGCCGGGACAACGGGATCAACGTCTTCGTCGGTTCCGACTTCCTGGTCCGCGGCCGCGCCGCCGAGGCGGAGGGCCGGATCGTCGTCCTCAACAACTTCGACCAGTCGAAGGACGTCGGCGGCAGCTCCATCTACAACATCGGCATCGTCGGCGTCGGCTCCCGGGTCCCCCCGCCCGACGGTGCGGACTTCCTCACCACCGGCGGCAACGTCACCGTCGCCGCGGGCCAGACCCTGGTGGCCGAGGGCGGCGTCGTCCGGCACGCCGGAACCGTCACGGGCAACGTCACCGGCACCCTCGTCCAGGACGCCAACGCCATCCAGCCGTACGCGGGCCTGCGCGACCAGCTCACCAGTGCCTCCGACTGCTACGCCCGGGTCAACGGCCTGCCCCGCACCCCGACCGGCGTCGCGGTGAACTCCGGCTTCGAGACCCTGTTCACGGGCGACGGCCTCTCCGCCCTCCAGGTCTTCAACGTCGACTTCGACCTCACCGGCCTCGGCGGCGCCCAGCAGGGCATCACCTTCGCCAACATCCCGGCCAACGCCACCGTCCTGGTCAACCTGACCGGCGCCAACCGGACGATCAACACCTTCAGCGGCGGCATCAGCGACTCCGACCCGCTGAACGCCTACCGCCAGCGCCTGCTGTGGAACTTCCCGGACGCCACCACCGTCACCCTGGCCGGCACCGGCCAGTTCCAGGGCAGCGTCCTGGTCGGCGAGCAGGCCTCCCAGACCACCGTCACCCTGCCGGGCGTGAACGGCCGCTTCTTCACCACCGGCGCACTCACCCACACCAGCTCGCCCACCGGCGGCGGGGGCCAGGAGTTCCACGCCTACCCCTTCACCGGCAGCCTGCCCGACTGCGCCGTCACCCCGGTCACGGGCCAGGTGCGGGTCCTGAAGACGGACGCGGTGACGGGCGCTCCGCTCGCGGGCGGCGTCTTCGAGCTGTGGGAGGAGACCAACGGGATCCCCGGTCTCCAGACCACCGGCATCAACCCGGACACCCAGGTGGGCACCTCCTGCACCACCGGTGCGGACGGCCTCTGCACCCGGACCGTGCCGCTCGGCACCTACTACTGGCGGGAGACCGCGGCGCCGCCGGGCTACGCACTACCGGCCAACGCGAACTTCGGGCCGCTGATCCTGACCGAGCTGAACGCCCCGACCGGCGTCCAGGTGACGGCCGCGGACGTACCGGAGTCCCCGGTGACGGGTGACGTGCGGGTCCTGAAGACCGACGCGGTGACCGGTCTGCCGCTCGCCGGCGCCGTCTTCCAGCTGTGGGAGGAGACCAACGGGATCCCCGGTCTCCAGACCACCGGCGTCCTCCCCGACACCCAGGTGGGCACCTCCTGCACCACGGGCGCGGACGGCCTCTGCAGCCGCACGGTGCTGACCGGCGCCTACTACTGGCTCGAAACCACGCCGCCGCCCGGGTACGCCCTTCCCGCCGACCCGGTCTTCGGCCCGCTGGTCCTGACCCCGCTGAACGCCGCCGACGGTGTGCAGGTCACCGCCGCGGACATGGCCCTCCCCCCGGTGACCGGCGAGGTGCGCGTCCTCAAGACGGACGCGGTGACCAACGCGCCGCTGGCCGGCGGTGTGTTCGACTTCTGGCAGGAGACCAACGGAGTCCCGGGTCTCCAGACCACCGGTGCCACCCCGGACACGCAGGTGGGTACCTCCTGCACCACCGGTGCGGACGGTCTGTGTACCCGGACGGTCCAGGTCGGCACCTACTACTGGCGCGAGACCGCTGCGCCCGCTGGGTACGTGCTTCCGGCTGACCCGGTGTTCGGTCCGTTGGTGCTGACCGCGGCGAACGCGTCGACGGGTGTGCAGGTGACGGCTCCCAATGCCGCGCAGCCGCCGGTGACGGGTGAGGTGCGGGTCCTGAAGA
>NZ_JBHJRC010000073.1:3713-4462 GCF_042261735.1 Kitasatospora sp. NPDC056327
GGTGCTGACCGCGGCGAACGCGTCGACGGGTGTGCAGGTGACGGCTCCCAATGCCGCGCAGCCGCCGGTGACGGGTGAGGTGCGGGTCCTGAAGACCGACGCGGTGACGAACGCTCCGCTCGCGGGTGGTGTGTTCCAGCTGTGGGAGGAGACCAACGGCGTCCCGGGTCTCCAGACCACCGGTGCCACCCCGGACACGCAGGTGGGTACGTCCTGCACGACGGGTGCGGACGGTCTGTGCACGCGGACGGTGGAGGTCGGTACCTACTACTGGCTGGAGACCGCTGCGCCCGCTGGGTACGTGCTTCCGGCGAACCCGGTGTTCGGTCCGCTGGTGCTGACCGCGGCGAACGCGTCGACGGGTGTGCAGGTGACGGCTCCCAATGCCGCGCAGCCGCCGGTGACGGGTGAGGTGCGGGTCCTGAAGACCGACGCGGCGACCGGGCTGCCGCTCGCGGGCGGTGTGTTCCAGCTGTGGGAGGAGACCAACGGGATCCCGGGTCTCCAGACCACCGGTGCCACCCCGGACACGCAGGTCGGCACCCCGTGCACGACGGGTGCGGACGGCCTGTGCACCCGGACCGTGCCGGTCGGTGTCTACTACTGGCTGGAGACCGCCGCCCCGACCGGCTACCTGCTTCCGGCCGATCCGGTGTTCGGGCCGCTGCTGTTGACTCCGGCCAACGCCTCGGCCGGTGTGCAGATCACCGCCCCGGATGCTGCCCAACCCCCCGTCACCGGTGAGGTGC
>NZ_JBHJRC010000073.1:4557-30411 GCF_042261735.1 Kitasatospora sp. NPDC056327
GGTGCGGGTGCTGAAGACGGATGCGGTGACGAACGCGCCGCTCGCGGGTGGTGTGTTCCAGTTGTGGGAGGAGACGAACGGGATCCCCGGTCTCCAGACCATCGGTATCAACCCGGACACCCAGGTGGGCACCCCGTGCACGACGGGTGCGGACGGCATCTGCCGTCAGACCGTCGAGGTCGGTACCTACTACTGGCAGGAGACCGCCGCGCCCGCCGGGTACGTCCTGCCGGCGAATCCCGTGTTCGGTCCGTTGGTCCTGACGGACGCGAACGCCTCGGTCGGTGTGCAGGTGACCGCTCCGGACGCTCCGCAGCCGCCGGTGAGGACCGGTGAGGTGCGGGTGCTGAAGACGGATGCGGTGACGAACGCGCCGCTCGCGGGTGGTGTGTTCCAGTTGTGGGAGGAGACGAACGGGATCCCCGGTCTCCAGAGCACCGGTGTCAACCCGGACACCCAGGTGGGCACCCCGTGCACCACCGGTGCCGACGGCCTCTGCCGTCAGACCGTCGAGGTCGGTACCTACTACTGGGTGGAGACCGCCGCGCCCGCCGGGTACCTGCTGCCGGCGAACCCGGTGTTCGGTCCGCTGGTCCTGACCACGCTGAACGCCGCCGAGGGCGTGCAGGTGACGGCTCCGGACACGGCTCAGCCGCCCGTCACCGGTGAGGTGCGGGTGCTGAAGACGGATGCTGCGACGAACGCCCCGCTCGCGGGCGGTGTCTTCGAGCTGTGGCACGAGACCAACGGTGTTCCGGGTCTCCAGACCACGGGCGTGAACCCGGACACCCAGGTGGGCACCCCGTGCACCACCGGTGCGGACGGTCTCTGCCGCCGGACGGTGGACGTGGGCACCTACTACTGGCTGGAGACCGCCGCGCCCGCCGGGTACCTCCTGCCGGCCAACCCGGTGTTCGGTCCGCTGGTGCTGACCCCGGCCAACGCGTCGACGGGCGTCCAGGTGACCGCCCCGGACGCCGCGCAGCCGCCGGTCACCGGTGAGGTGCGGGTCCTGAAGAAGGACGCCGAGACGAACGCCCCGCTCGCGGGCGGCGTCTTCGAGCTGTGGCACGAGACCAACGGTGTCCCCGGTCTCCAGACCACGGGCGTGAACCCGGACACCCAGGTGGGTGCGTCCTGCACCACCGGCGCGGACGGCTTCTGCCGCCGGACGGTGGACGTGGGCACCTACTACTGGCGGGAGACCGTCGCGCCCACCGGGTACGACCTGCCCGCCGACCCGGTGTTCGGTCCGCTGGTGCTGACCCCGGCCAACGCCTCGGCCGGCGTCCAGGTCACGGCCCGTGACTGCCCCTCGCCGAAGCCGCCGGCCACCGGCTCGATCCACCTCAACAAGCGGGACGCCTGGTCGGGCAAGCCGCTGGCCGGGGCCGACTTCGAGCTGTGGCGCGAGAGCAACGGTGTCCCGGGTCTGCAGACCACGGGCGACAACCCGGACACCCGGACGGGCACCGAGTGCACCACCGCGTCCGACGGCGGCTGCGACTTCAAGCACCTGCCGGTCGGCGAGTACTACCTGAAGGAGACCGCCGCACCCCCCGGCTACCTGGTGCCGCACGACCCGGTCACCGGGCCCTACCAGGTGAGGGGTGACGACTGCATCACCGTCAACCTCGGCAACAAGCGGGATCCCGACTGCTGGTGACCGCCCGTTCCCGACGGGCCGCCCCGTCCGTGACGGGATGAGCCGCCGGACGAACCGGGCCGCCCGGAGCAGCACCGCTGCTCCGGGCGGCCCTTTTCGCGCCGGTCAGCCGAGCACGTGCCGCAGGCCGCCCAGCAGGTGGCCGCGGAAGGCCTTGTCCGCGTAGGCCTCGGGCGCGTGGCCCAGCGCGGTGTAGAAGGTCGGCGCTCCGTCGTGCTCCCCGCACCAGGCGAGCGGGTGGCGGTCGGCCAGGCCCATCCCGGCTCCCGTGTAGTCGGCCTCGTCCACGGTGAGCAGGACCCGGACGCCCCGCTCGCGCGGGTCGGAGCGGAAGTCGTACCACTCGTCGGTCCAGTCCCAGCGGGCCGGCAGGTGGGCGGTGGCGGGGTGATCGGCGTCGGCGACCCGGACGGGCGCGGTCTGGATCGGGGGGTGCCGGTCGAAGCGGGCGCCGACCAGCCCCTCGAACCACGGCCACTCGTACGCCGTGCTGGACGCCGCGTGCACGCCCAGCCAGCCGTGGCCGGCGGTCAGGTGGGCGCGCAGCGCGTCCTGCCCGGCCTCGTCGAGCACCGGGCCGCCGGTGGAGAGGAAGACGACGGCCGCGTACCGGCGCAGCGCGGTGGGGCGGAAGACGGTCGGGTCCTCGGTGGCGTCGACGGTGAAGCCGTGCCGTTCGCCCAGCTCACCCAGGGCGCGGGTGCCGTCGACGACGGAGGCGTGCGGGAAGCGGAGGTTGCGACGGTAGATCAGGATCCGGGCCATGGTCGACGATCCTGCCAGTCGCCCTCCGGCGTCCGTCGGGTGGGCTCCCCGGCGGGCCCGGGCGGGCGTTTCGCCTGCGTACGGCTTTGCCGAGCCATGGTCGAACATTGGCGTTCGACTGACCGGCACGCCCGGGCGCGTTCATCGCGCGTCCGTGTCCGGTCAACGCGTGGCTGGAAGAGTCCGGCGCATGGAAACTCCGAACATGGGCGTGCCGGTGAAGCTCGCCGAACGCATGAGCATGGCCGAGCAGCACGAGTACCTGCGGGCCCGTTTCTCCCGCCGGCGGATGCTGCACGCCGGTGCCGTCTCGGTCGGCGCGCTGGCGGTGGGCGGTGTCCTGGGCGGCACCGCCTCGGCCGCCCCGGCCTCGCCGCAGCTGCTGACCGGTGGCGCCGCGGCGGGCATCGACGGCTCGCTGGTGGCCCCGATCGGGCGTCACCTCTCCTTCGGGCCCGAGCCGGACACCCAGTTCCGGGTCTCCTGGCAGGTGCCGGCACCGGTGAAGCGGCCGTTCCTGCGCTACGGCAAGCAGCCCTGGGACCTCGGCCACAAGGTCGAGGCGGAGGTGCGCACCCTGCACACCCCGGCGCTCACGCCGAACGGCGTGCCGGTGGACCAGTACTACCTGCACGTGGCGCTGGAGGACCTGCACCCCGACACCACCTACTACTACGGCGTCGGCCACCAGGGCTTCGACCCGGCTTCGCAGCAGGCCGTCTCGACCCTCGGCACCTTCCGCACGGCGCCCTCGCGCGAGCACCGCTGGGGCAAGGTGTACGAGCCGTTCACCTTCACCGCCTTCGGCGACCAGGGCGTCAGCGACCACGCCAGGGGCAACGACCACATCGTCCTGGCCCAGAACCCGGCCTTCCACCTGCACGCCGGCGACATCTGCTACGCCGACCCGGCGGGCTCCGGCCAGGACTCCGACCGGTCGGTCTTCAACGCCGCCACCTGGGACGCCTTCCTGGTGCAGACCGAGACGGTCGCCTCGAAGGTGCCGTGGATGGTGGCCTACGGCAACCACGACATGGAGGCCTGGTACTCGCCGAACGGCTACGGCGGCGAGAACGCCCGCTTCTACCTGCCGGACAACGGCCCGGACAGGCGCAGCGTCCCCGGGGTCTACTCGTTCCGCTACAAGAACGTCGGCGTGATCTCGCTGGACGCCAACGACGTGTCCTACGAGATCCCGGCCAACCTGGGCATCTCCGCGGGCAAGCAGACCCGCTGGCTGGAGCGCACCCTCAAGGACCTGCGCAACGACGAGACGGTCGACTTCGTGGTGGTCTTCTTCCACCACTGCGCCTTCTCCACCACCCACCAGCACGCCTCCGAGGGCGGGGTGCGGGAGGCCTGGGTGCCGCTGTTCGAGAAGTACCGGGTCGACCTGGTGATCAACGGTCACAACCACGTGTACGAGCGCACCGACGCGATCCTCGGCAACAAGGTCTCCAAGCAGGTGCCGAGCGGCGCCACCGTGGAGCCGGCCAAGGACGGCGTGGTGTACGTGACGGCGGGCGCGGCCGGCCGGAGCCTGTACCGCTTCGACGCCCCGGACACCTACGAGGGCCACGAGAACCGCCTCGACTCGGTGGACACCTTCTACTTCGCCAAGGGCGGCGGCAAGGTGACCGAGAAGGTGGAGTGGTCCCGGGTCCGCTACACCGGCTACTCCTTCATCAAGGTCGACGTGACCCCGGCCCACCTGGGCCGGAAGTCCGAGATGACCGTCACCGCCCTGGCGGAGGACGGCACCCGGGTCGACCACTACACCATCCTCCGCACGGTCGGCGAGGGCTGGGAGGGCGACCGCGACGACGACGGCCGGGGCGGCGGCTGGGGCTGGTAGCCACCGGCCTCCGGCCGTTCGGACGCCCGGCCGTCCGGCCGCTCCGCGGGCCCCGGCGCTTTCCGCGCCGGGGCCCGCGGTGGTCCGTGGCGGCCCGCGGGGTGGCCGGGCCCCGGCGGCGCGGGCGCGGTCAGGTCTGGCGGTAGGTGGCGAGGAAGCGGCCGATGCGGTTGATGGCGGTCTCCAGGTCGTCGGCGCGGGGGAGGGTGACGAAGCGGAAGTGGTCGGGGCGGGGCCAGTTGAAGCCGGTGCCCTGGACGACGTGGATCTTCTCGCGGAGGAGGAGGTCCAGGACGAAGCGCTCGTCGTCGACGATCCGGTGGACGGCCGGGTCGAGCCTGGCGAAGGCGTAGAGGGCACCCTTGGGCTTGACGCAGCTGACGCCGGGGATCTCGTTGAGCGCGCGGTGGGCGACGTCCCGCTGTTCGGCGAGCCGGCCGCCGGGCAGCACCAGGTCGTTGATCGACTGGTGGCCGCCGAGCGCGGCCTGGACGGCGTACTGGGCGGGGACGTTGGGGCACAGGCGCATGCCGGAGAGCATGGTGAGGCCCTCGATGTAGTCGCTCGCGTGCTGCTTGGGGCCGGAGACGACCAGCCAGCCGCTGCGGAACCCGGCGACCCGGTAGGACTTCGACAGGCCGTTGAACGTGAGGGTGAGCACGTCGTCGGCGAGGGCGGCCAGGCAGTGGTGCTCGGCGTCGTCGTAGAGGATCTTGTCGTAGATCTCGTCGGCCAGCACCATCAGCTGGTGGCGGCGGGCGAGGTCGAGGATGCCCTCCAGCAGTTCCTTCGGGTAGACCGCGCCGGTGGGGTTGTTCGGGTTGATGACCACGATCGCCCTGGTGCGGGCGGTGATCTTCGAGGCGATGTCCTCAAGGTCGGGGAACCACTCCGCCTGCTCGTCGCAGGCGTAGTGCACCGCCTTGCCGCCGGCCAGTCGGACCACCGCCGTCCACAGCGGGTAGTCGGGCATCGGGACGAGCACCTCGTCGCCGTCGTCCACCAGCGCGGTGACGGCCATCTGGATCAGCTCGGAGACGCCGTTGCCGAGGTAGACGTCGTTGACGGTCACCCCGGAGACGCCGCGCTGCTGGTAGTACTGCACGACCGCGCGCCGGGCCGGCAGGATGCCGCGGGAGTCGCTGTAGCCGTGGGCGCGGGGGAGGTTGCGGATGATGTCCTGGATGATCTCCTCCGGCGCCTCGAAGCCGAAGGTGGCCGGGTTGCCGGTGTTCAGCCGGAGCACGCTGTGCCCGGCCTCCTCCAGCGCGTTGGCCTGGTCGACCACCGGGCCGCGGATCTCGTAACACACGTCATTCAGCTTGCTGGACTGCCGAAACTCCATCTGTGGCCTCCCGACCGTCACCCCGCGTCGATCCTGGTTGCTTTGTTCTACCAAGTAGGCACTTGGAAAGTCCAACCTCTTGGCTATGCTGATCCACATGTCACGCCGAAGCTACGACCAGTACTGCGCCGTCGCCCGCGCCCTGGACGCGGTGGGGGAGCGCTGGAGCCTCCTGATCGTCCGTGAACTCCTGGCCGGTCCGCGCCGCTACACCGACCTGCACGCCGACCTGCCCGGCGTCTCCACCGACATCCTCGCCGCGCGGCTCAAGCAGTTGGAGGGCGAGGGCCTCGTCGAGCGCCGCCGGCTCGAACGGCCGGCCAACGCCACCGTCTACGAGCTGACCGGGCGGGGAGCCGCCCTGCGGCCGGTGGTCGAGGCGCTCGGCGCGTGGGGGCTGCCCGCGCTCGGGGAGCAGCGGCCGACCGACGCCGTGCGGACGCACTGGATCACCGGCGCGGAGGCGTTCGGCGAGGCGGCGGCGGTCTGAGCGGGTGCGGGTTGCTCCGGGTGGTCCGGGGTGCTCCGGGCCGACCAGGGCGGGTCCGGGCGGGTCCGGGGGGCCTCAGGGCCGAGCGGACCGGACCGCGGGGGCGCCGGTGTGGGAGGCGCCGCGCCCGCGGTCCGGGAGCCCGGGAGCAGCGCACCCGCACCGGCGTTGGCAGGGGACCGGGTCCGCGCAGTTCGTCCGAGGACTGCGCGGACCCCGTCGTGCCGGTGTCGGATCCGTCGGACCCGGCCGACCAGCTCCCCCGATGCTGGTCGCGGATCCGCACCGGCCACTGGGAGACCGAGGTTCGGCCGTGTGGTGCGGTGCTGCTTCCGCCGGGAGCCGGGCTCCCGGTGCGCTCCACTGTGCCCGGCACCGATGAACGGGGAATCGGCATCCGATTGCCGTCGGCGTTGAGTCGGGGCCGGACCGCCGGACGGGGCCGCCGGCGGCGCGCGTACGATCGTCGGGCCATGGAGAACACGGAGAACACGTCCGCCGCGGGGAACACCTCCGCCGCGGGGAACGCGCCCGGCCCGGGCAACGCGCCCGGCAGCGGGAACGGGCCCACCGCCTTCAGCAGTTACGTCGCCGTCGGGGACTCCTTCACCGAGGGCATGTGCGACGACCTGTTGCCCGACGGCCACTACCGCGGCTGGGCCGACCGCCTCGCCGCGCGACTCGCCGCCGAGCGGCCGGCCGGCGGCTTCCGGTACGCCAACCTCGCCGTCCGCGGCAAGCTCATCGGCCAGATCCACGACGAACAGCTCGACCGCGCCGCCGCCATGGGCGCCGAGCTGGTCACCCTGGCCGGCGGTCTCAACGACGTGCTGCGCCCGCGCTGCGACGTGGCCCGGATCGAGCAGCTCCTCGGCGCCTCCGCGACCGGGCTTCGCGCCACCGGTGCCACCGTGGTCCTCTTCACCAGTACCGACCCCACCCGGCGGCTGGCCGGCGCGGCCCGGCTGCTCCCGGCGATCCTGCGGATGAAGGCCTTCGTGCACGAGCTCGCCCAGGAGCCGGGCATCGCGGTGGTCGACCTCTTCTCGGCGCCGTGCTTCGACGACCGGCGGCTCTGGGCGGAGGACCGGCTGCACCTGTCTCCCGAGGGACACCGCCGGGTCGCCGAGGCCGTCCTGGAGGCGCTCGGCCGTCCGGCCGGCTTCGACTGGCGCGCGCCGCTGCCAGCCGCCGTCCCGCCGGGCCGCGGCGAGAAGCTGGCCGCCGACGCGCGCTGGGCCCGGACCCACCTCGGTCCGTGGATCGGCCGCCGGCTCACCGGCCGTTCCTCCGGCGACGGGCGCCCGCCCAAGCGTGCCGACCTGCTGCCGTACGAGGGCTGAGCGGAGCCGGGCGTCCGGTGCCGGGCGGACGCGGGAGCGTTCGGGGCGGGCGGGGCCGACGGGGACGCATGAGGACGAGTGGGGCCGGGGCGGGCCGGGTCTCAGCCGCGGAAGAGGTTGTGGCCGACGTCCGAGGGCACCTCGTCCTGGTAGGGCACGGCGTCCGGACCCGGCACGTGCTCGCCGGGGACCGGCCCGGTGCCCTCCCGGTGCAGCAGGTACACACCGTCCTGCGACCAGACGGTCCGGTAGCCGTGCGCCAGCAGCAGTTCGATCCGGGCCGCCTGCTCCCGGTCGGTCCGGAACGGGAAGGACCGCTTGTCCGCGCGGATCAGCACGTACTCGCGCCCGCGCGGCGTCCCGTCCACCAGGACCACGTCGGCGCGGGCGGTCAGCCGCGGCGCGGCCTGGTTGTCGGCCTCCACCGAGGCGCCGTCCGGAACGAGCGCCGCGCCGCGCAGCAGCGCCGCCTCGCTCGTCTTCGGCTGCCAGTAGCCCGGCACGAACAGGTTCGCCGCCCCGAGCGGCAGCGCGGCCGCGACGGTCACGGCCGCCGCGGCCACGCCGAGCCGCCGGGTGAGCGCCCGCCGGTGGCAGCGGCCCAGCACCTCCAGCGCGGCCACCAGCAGGATCGGCCACAGGAACGCGTCGTAGTGCCGGGCGATCGACCAGTGGTTCGGGTTGCTGGAGAGCACCCGCTCGGCGAGCAGCGGGACGGCCAGGAGCACCGTCGCGGAGCGCAGCGGCAGGAGGAAGAGGGTGCCGAAGAGCCAGAGCAGCAGCAGCGGCTTCAGCGGGGCGTCGAAGAACGCCGAGACCAGGAGGGTCGGGTCGGCCAGGACGTTGGCGACCGCCGAGCCGCCGTCCTCGCCGAGTGCCTGGTAGTTCCAGTAGTAGCCGGGCACCCCGCCCATCGCCGGTACCAGCTTCGCGATGGCGACCGCCGCGGCGAGCGGACCGCCGAGCAGCAGCCCCAGGCCCCAGCGGACGGCCGGCCGGCGCCGCTCGGGGTCCGGGTCGCGGCGGGCCCTCAGCAGCAGCACCAGGCCGTACGCGCCGACCGCCAGGCCCATGTCCTCCTTGGTGCAGCACAGCAGCAGGGCGGCCGTCGCGGAGGCCCAGTACTGGCGGGCCATGCCGCGCTCCAGCATCAGCAGGGTGAGCGGCACCGCGAACGCCACCTCGTGGAACCCGCCGCGCGAGGCCACCAGCAGTGGCCAGCCGAGGCCGTACGCGAGGGCGGCCAGGTCGGTGGCGCGGCGGGCGGTGCGCGGGTCCGCGTCGGCGAAGCAGCGGGCGGCGATCCGGCGGATCAGCGGCACGCCGGCGGCGAAGCAGAGCGCCTGGCCGAGGAGCAGGGAGCGGGGGTCGTCCCAGAGCCAGTACAGCGGCGCCATCAGCGCGATCACGGGGGAGAAGTGGTCGCCGAGGAGCGAGAAGCCGGGCGGGAACTCGTGGTGGTAGCTCTTCAGCGACGACACCGGCAGGCCGAGGTGCGCGTAGCCGCGCACGCCCTGGTCGAAGATCCCGAGGTCGAAGCCGCCGAGCTGGGCGGTGGTCCACTGCTGGGCGCCGATGGCCAGGCAGACCGCGAAGCAGAGCAGGGTGAGCGCCGCGGTGCGGGCGCGGGGCGGGAGGCGCAGGGCCGGTTCCCCGGCGGCGCCCGCGGGCCCGGAGGTGCCCTCGGTGTCCGGGTACGGCGCCAGGTCGTGCCGGGACATGCCTTGGTTCCTCCGCTGGTGGTGCGCTGTGCAGGGTCGTGCCGCGCCGTGCCGGGTGTTCTGCCGGGCGTGCTGCCGGGTGGCGTGAGGGCGGGCGCTTCGTGCTCCCGTTCGGCCGACCACACTAACCGACGGCCGTTCGGGGCGGCCGGTACGCTCTACTGCGCACCACGTCGTCGTACCGGAGGAACAACAGCATCGTGAGCGACCCGGGCCTCAACCTCGTCTCCGACTGCGGGAGCTGCTTCGGGCTCTGCTGCGTCGCGCTGCCGTTCGCCGCCGGCACCGACTTCGCGATGAACAAGGCGGCCGGCAGCCCCTGCCGCAACCTGCGGCCCGACTTCGGCTGCGGCATCCACGAGCGGCTGCGGGACAGCGGTTTCCCCGGCTGCACCGTCTACGACTGCTTCGGGGCCGGCCAGCACGTCTCGCAGGTCACCTTCGGCGGGCGCAGCTGGCGCGAGGCCCCCGAGGACTCCGGGGCGATGTTCGAGGTGTTCCCGGTGGTGCGGCAGCTGCACGAGCTGCTCTGGTACCTCACCGAGGCGCTCACCTTCGCCCCGGCCCGGCCCGTCCACGGGGAGCTGGGCCGGGCGCTGGAGGAGACCCGGCGGCTGGCCGACGGCACGCCCGAGGAGATCCTGGCGGTCGACGTCCCCGCACACCGGCAGACGGTGGCCGAGCTGCTGTTGCGGGCGAGCGAACTGGTCCGGGCGGCCGTCCCGCGCCGGCGCGAGCACCGGGGAGCGGACCTGTTCGGCGCCTCCCTGCGGGGCGCGGACCTGCGCGGCGCCAACCTGCGGGGCGCGCTGCTGGTCGCGGCGGACCTCGCCGGGGCGGACCTGCGGCTCGCCGACCTGATCGGGGCGGACCTGCGGGACGCCGAGCTGTCCGGCGCCGACCTCACCGAGGCGCTCTTCCTCACCCAGGCACAGCTCAACGCCGCCCGCGGCAACGCAGCCACCCTCCTGCCGCCCGCCCTGAACCGCCCCGCCCACTGGCCCACCACCCCCGACCTGCCACCCCCGCTCCCCGGCACCCGCCCGCCACGCGGAAGCCGCAAGCCACAGAACGCCCCCCGCCGCCGCCCCCACCGCCACTGAGCCGCACCGGCCGGGCCGGGCGGCGCGCGAGAAGTCGGCCGGGCCGACTTCAGCGCGATGATCGCCGGCTGGGTACCGACCGGAGCATCGGCGATCCTGCGCCCGTGCCGGCTGCGCACCCGCATGAACGATGCCCCACACCCCGGGCACGCAGCCGCCCGTTGCGACCGCGGTTCCACCGGCATTGTGGCCCCCGGGACGACGGCTGCCGGTGGCCCCACCGAGGAACGGTCCGAGCCGGTCCCGCCCGGCGGTTGGCGGGCTCGGCATTGAACGAGCGCGAGGCCGCACGCTCAGACGGGTTCGTCGCTCGGGGTCATGTCGTACTCGTCGACATCGAGGTCGGCGCCTACCGCGGCGAGGAAGTCCAGGACGTCACGCCCCAGATGCCAGCCGAAGAGGTTGCGAGCGTCCGGGTGGCCGGGCGACTCGTCGTCGGAGTCGTTGAAGTGGCGAACGACCTGCAGAACCGCCCTGCCGTCGTCGGTCGCCAGTCGACCCGCCAGCTCGGCTATGCGGGCCGTGTGGGGCCGGAGCCTGTCGAGGACGCGGGCGATCTGCTCGTCGACGCACAGATCGGGATCTCGGCAGACGACCTGCCAGCTGTGGCTGACAGGAATCACCTTGGGCTCGGTGAACCTGCTGCCGCGAACGGACACCTGGTCAGGAGCGATACCCAGGCGCGAGGTCATCTCCTCGGCGGGGACATGCGGACTGAACAAGGCGAAGTAGACGTACTGGCGAAGAGGCATCCGGAGATGCTAGCCGCGGAGCGAGCGCGTTGAGCAGCGGTTTTCGGGCGGCCCGTCGGGGGTGGGGCCATTCCGACCCGTCCTTCCCGACAATGCCGCGAACCCGTGCTGGTGGGGTCGGACTTCACCGGCGCAGACAGCCGTTCGGCTCCAGGGTTCCGTGGCATGCCGCGCCGCCGGGGTGCCGGGGTGCGTGGGTCAGGTGGTGGGGGGTGGGGAGCGGAGGAGGGTGCAGGCCGGGCCGGCGAGGAGGAGCAGGGCGACGGCGGTCAGGGCGTACGGGGAGTCGGCCGGGTGCAGGGGCCAGGCCCAGGGCTGGGGCCGTCCGTCGGGGTGCCGGCCGGCTGCCGAGCAGAGGAGCGGGACGGCGGCGAGCACGGCGGCGGCGGGACGGTGACCGGCGACGGGGCGGAGCAGCAGGGCGAGGCCGAGGTAGCCGGCGATGTTGCGGGCCAGCACCAGGGCGAGCGCGCCCTGGCCGGCCGCGTACGCGAGGCTGCCGCACGTCGCCCCGGTGGCCGCGAGGGCGAGGGCGAGCCCGACGTCCAGCACGCGCAGGGAGCGTCCGGCCACGGTCTCGGTCCGCAGGTCGCCCCGGCCGAGCCCGTGCAGCAGGAACACCGCCGGGAGCAGGGTGATCACGTGGGCGACGAGGAAGTGGCCGGCCTGCCCGTGCGTGGAGAGGGCCGGGAGCTCGCCGTCCCCGAACAGCAGGCCGGCGGCGAAGGTCCCGGCGAGGACGGCCAGCAGCACCGGTACCGCGCGCGCCTTGCACCACCAGATCACCGTTCACCCCCGGCCGGCGGGGGCGGGGTTCCGCAGTCGGCCAGGGCGGCCGCGGTGGCGCGGTACCAGGCGAGCTGGGCGGCGTCGGGCAGCCGGAGCAGGTGGGCGGCGCGGCCGGTGTCGGCGGAGGTGAAGCGGCCCGCCGCGGGGGCCGGGCCGTCCCGGCCGGAGGCCCGGGCGGTCAGCCAGGCGACGGCGGTGCCGGCCGCGAGCGCGGCGGGGTAGGGCTCGCCGCGGCGGGCGCAGTCCGGGGCGGGCGGGAGCAGCCCGCCGACCACGGCGGGGACGACGTCCGCGGCCCGGGCGTCGGTCGGGACGCCGAGCTTCGCCTCGCCCGGCCCGGGCCGGGCGGCCATGGTGAATCCCGCGGGGACGGCGAGGCCCTGCCGGGAGAGGGTGTCCGCGATCCGGCGGACCTCCGCGCGGACCATCGCCGAGCGGGTGCCGCCGAGCTCCGGCCAGAGGCAGACGCGCGGCTGCTCGCCGTCGCAGACCAGCGCGCCGGCGGGCCGGGCGCGGACCGGTTCGGGGCCGAGGTCACGGGTGGTCCAGCCGCCCACCGCGATGCCGCTCGCGGTGACGGCCAGGGCGGCGGCGAGGGCGAGCGGGGTGCCGCGCCGGTGGATCAGCAGTGCGGCGGCGGCGCAGACCGCGCCCGAGAACACCAGCGGGCCCACCACCGCCCGCCCGTCCAGCACCTGGTCCACGGCGCAGCAGTCCGACAGCCCGCCGCCGACCAGGTGCCGCAGCCAGAAGGTGTCGAACGCGGCGGGGTAGGCGTTCAGCACGAAGCCGCCGGTCAGTGCCAGCGGGACGGCGACCGCGGGCGCCAGGACCCGTCCGACGACGGAGCCGACCAGGGTGTCGGCGAGCAGCAGTCCGGCCCAGACGGCGAGCGGACCGGGCTGCGGGACGGCGTCCGCCGTGCCGCCGGCGAGTGCGGCGGTGCCGAGCGCGGCGGCCATGCCGAGCCCGCCCATCACGGCGACCGGCAGCAGCACCGGTGCGGTGACGGCGAGCGCGGAGCGTACCGGTGAGCGGCTGAACACCCTGCCGCGCTGCAGCCGGCCGCCCTCCCAGGCGCCGGCCGCCGCGCAGGCCGCACCGGCGAACGGCAGGGCGAGGCCGGCGTGTCCGGCAGCGGCGAGCCCGTAGGCCGGGGTGACCCGGGCGGTCAGCTCGTCGCCGAGCGCGACCAGGACGAAGCCGAGCAGGAACGGCAGTGTCCGGGTGCCGGCCGAGACCCTCAGGACGGTGCGCAGCCGCATGTCAGGTCTCCCGTTCGATCAGCCGCGCGTACGCGGCCTCGGCGTCCGGCGCACCGCCGCCGCCCGCCCCGGTGGCGCCACCCGCCGGGGGGACCGTGCCGGGCCCGCCGCTCCTGCCGCCCGCCCCGGCGACCGGCAGGCCGCCGGCGGCCAGGGCGTGGAACTCCTCGGTGGCGCCCTGGAAGCGGACCCGGCCCCGGTCCAGCACCACCACGTGTCGGTAGGTTCCGGCGAGGTCCTCGGTCTGGTGGGTCGAGACGATGACGCCGACCTCGTCCGTCAACTCCTCGACCAGCGCACGGAACACCGCGCGCTGGGTGGGGTCGAGGCCCGCGGTGGGCTCGTCCATCAGGATCAGCTCGCTGTGGTGGGCCAGGCAGCCGGCGATGCCCATCCGGCGCAGCTGCCCGCCGGAGAGCTCGTGGCCGGCCCGGTCGGCGAGTTCGCCGAGGCCGACCCGGGCGAGCGCGCCGGCCGAGGCCTGCCAGGCGGCGGCCCGCGACATGCCTTTCAACCACCCGCAGTAGGCGACCTGTTCGCGCACGGTGAGCCCGGGGACCGGGGTGATCTGCTGCGGGAGCCAGGCGACCGCGCGGCGGTAGGCGGCCCGGTCGCCGCCGCCCGAAGCCGGGTTGACGCCGTGCCAGGTGACGAAGCCCCGGCGCGGGCTCGACTGGGAGGCGGCGATGGCCATGAGAGTGGACTTTCCGGCGCCGTTGGGGCCCAGCAGAACGGTGGCCGGATTGTCGATCCGCAGATCGAGGGCGGCGAAGAGGAGCGCCTTCCGGCCGTACTGGAAGTCGATGCGGTGGAATTCAAGGGCCATGGCGGACGACGCATTTCGCTCGGGAGGGGGTGCGCGGGCGCCGGCGGACGGGGCCGTCCGCCGGAACCGTGGCCGGGGCGGTGGTGCCGGTTCCGGGTGGGGCCGGTACGGGGTGGGGCCGGTTCCGGTCTGGGTCGGTGCAGGGTGGCGCCGGTGCGGGCCGGGCTCAGTACTGGGTGGTGACGGTGTCCACCCAGAGCCTGGAGCCGCTGCGCACGCCCTCCAGCGTGAAGTAGTAGTTCCCGGAACTCTGGTCGCCCCAGCTGGAGGTGTCGCAGTGGTTGCTCCGGTAGCCGTAGGTCTTGTCCGGGCCGAAGACGTCCTTGTAGAGCTGGAGGGCGGCGTCCTTGAAGTCGTTGTTGCCGGTCTGGCAACCCTGGAAGGTGACGGTGGTGAGGACGTCGTCGCGGTCGCTGTCCTCCCAGCGGCGGGACTCCGAGCCGGGCCCCCAACTGCTGATGTGGGACGTCCAGGAGCCCTCGGCCAGCGCGGGGGTGGCACCGGCGAACCCGACCAGTGCGGCGGCCACCAGGGCGCCCCGGACGGCCGTGCGGCGATCGGTCCGTTCGCGGGTCCGGCACTCGGGACGGCTGTCGGCGGGGAGGGGGTGGCCGGCGGGGTGCTTTGCGCGCATGGTCCGTCCGATCGTTTCGGTGACACCGCCGTACGGGGCGGGGTCATGCAGGCAAAAGGAATCGAGCGGAGGTCCGACCGGAACGGTCGTGGGTCACCCGATCGGCCGAGCCACCGCGGAAATGACCCTAGCGTGCACGAACAGGCGCTCAGCACCATTTTTTCCGGTCATTCGGAGGGGCTGGGGCGAACCCGGTGGAGCGGGCAAGGGGGTGATCGGTATTCGCCGGAAATTCCTCGCCCGAGGTTCTTTCCGGCGAACGCCGATCCGATTCGCCCGATTCTGCTCTACGGTATGATCGCTTTCTTTTTCATGCGATTGTCGTTCCGGTAATGCGCTGGCCGGTTCTCGCCGTCACCGGGACGGCGCGGAGAGCAGCCGGTCGCGCAGCCGGCCGATCAGTGCCCCGTCGACGCCGACCTTGCCGGTGGCATACGCGTGCACCGAGCCGTGGGCGGCGTTCAGATCGGCGAGCGCGAGCCGGATCACCTCCTCCGGCGCGCGCCCGAAGGAGGGCCAGCGCAGGGTGCGTCCGGGGTTGGCGGCGTGCCAGCCGGCGACCAGGCGGTCGGTGACGAGTTCGGTGAGCGCGAAGTCGGCGGCCACGTCGTCCTCGCCGACGCCCAGCAGGGAGAGCACCAGGGCGGCGATCAGCCCGGTGCGGTCCTTGCCGGCGGCGCAGTGGAACACCACCGGGCGCTCCGCGTCGGCGATCAGCTCCAGGACGGTGCGGATCTCCGCGACGCCGTCCTCGGCCACCTCGGCGAAGCGGTCCGCGAGGAAGCGCCAGGGGTCGACGCCCGGGTCGATCTCGGCCTGGTCGTAGGGCCGGTGCTCGATCGGGAGGTTGTGGTAGGCGACGCCCTCCAGTTCCGGGATCCGCCCCCGGCGGGCCGTCTCCCACGGGTAGCGCAGGTCGATCACGGTTCCGATGTCCAGGGCCCGGAACCGTTCGAGGTCGGCGGCCGAGGCGAGCGCGCCGAGCGAGGAGGACCGGTAGACGAGTCCCCAGCGGACGGTCCGCCCGTCGGCGGCCGGATAGCCGCCCAGGTCACGGAAGTTGTGCGGGCCTTCGAAGGTCAGATGGCGTGTCATGTCCGCACCCTACTGGGCGGGTCCCGGCACGGGTTTCCCGAGAGGCTCCCCGGGGCGCGGGCCTTGGGGTGATGATGGGCTCGGAGCGGGCGGGACGGCACGCGACGGCAGGCAGGCGGCAGTGGAACGGCGGGCGACTGCGGAGGGCCCCTTGGAACAGCGGATCTACCGTGGCATCGACCGGAACCTGGCCACCTCGGCGGACCGGGCGGACTACCTGGTCGAGCTCTCCAACGTCGTGCGGCGCACGGACTTCGGTGGCCCGGCGCCCCGTTCGCTGCACCGGCTGGGGCTGGTCGTGGACGCCCTGGTGCGGCTGACCGGGGACCGGCACGTCGCCGTCTACTGCGTGGCGGACCGCAGCCTGCTCGGCGGGCGGCGGGAGTTCGAGGAGGAGGCGCAGGCCCGGACCCTGGCGCGGTGGGTCGCCGAGGGGCTGGTTGAGGAGGTGCCGGACGCCGACGAGCGGGTGCTGGAGATCGCCGGGATGACGGGGATCCAGGTGGTCACCGCCGACCACTACGACGACCACCGCATCGAACACCCGTGGATCCAGGGCAACACCTGGCAGTTCCTGCGGCCGGAGGCGGCCGGGCGGGGGCTGGTCCGGCTGGTTCCGCTCGACATGGGCTACCGGACGGGCGCGGAGATCTCCAAGAAGATGGAGCTGTCGGCGCTCAAGAAGCAGGGGCTGCTGACCGCCGCCAGCAAGCCGCTGGTCGAGGTGGTGGGCCGGGCGTGGCGCTGCCCGGACGCCCGGTGCACCCTCTACAGCGTGCACCGCGGGGGCCGGGTGATGCTGCCGCGGATGCGGCGGGGCGTGCCGACCTGCGACCTGCACGGCGTGCCGCTGCTCGACGACGGGGCGCGGCCCGGTGCGGCCCAGGTGAAGGTGGTGCTGGACGGCGGGTGCGTCGCCCGGTTCACGCTCGACGAGGGCTCGCGGACGCTGGTCGGGCGGGCGCCCGGGGCGGCGGAGGGCGGCATCGCGCTGCTCGGCCTGCTACCGGTGGAGCGGGCGGCCCGGGTCAGCCGGCGGCACCTGGAGGTCTCGGTGCGCGGCGGCTCGGTGACGGTCCGGGACACCAGCACCTACGGCAGCCGGATGAGGGAGGCCGGGCGGCGCGGGCACCTGGGCCCGTGGACGGACCTCCGGGCCGGGACGGACCGGCCGTTCCGGCCGGGCGACGAGGTGGAGCTGACCCCCGGGCTGGTGCTGACCCGCAGTGGCCGCCGCTTCCCGGCCGAACTGGCCGGTTCCTGGCAGGCGGAGGCGGCCCGCTCCGGGCTGCCGCCGGGTGCGGCCGAGGCGACGCGCTTCGTGTAGTCCGGGCCCGCCCCCGCCCCCGCCCCCGCCCCCGCGTTCGCACCCGCCGCGGCGACCGCGCCCGTACCCGCCCCGGCGACCGCGCCCGCCCCGACGGAGGCGGCCCGCCGAGGGGCCCGCCCGCCGCCGCTCGCCCGCTGCGGCTCTCACCGCCGCCGCTCACACGCTGCGGTCCGTCAGGATCTCCCGGACGACGTGCCGGGCGTTGGCCGCCACCGGCGGGTTGGTGGTCCGGTAGTAGGGCAGCTGGACGAGCGCCAGGGACAGCGCCCAGGCCCGGCCCCGCTCCCAGGTGGCGTCGTCGACCGCCAGCGCGGCGCGGAACGCCGGCCGGGCGGTCGCCGGGAGCAGGTTCCAGGCGGCGATCAGGTCGACCGCCGGGTCCCCCGTCCCGAGCAGCCCGAAGTCCAGTACGGCGGAGAGGCGTTGGCCGTGGATCAGCAGGTTCCCGGGGGAGAGGTCGCCGTGCACCCAGACCGCCGGTCCGGCGTAGTCGGGAAGCCGCAGGGCCTTGTCCCACAGCGCCGTCGCCGTACCGGTGTCGATCACCCCGCGCAGCCGTCCGACGGCCGCGCGGGTGGCGGCGTCACGGCCGGCCAGCGTGCCGCCGCGGGAGGCCGCCGGGGCGTCCGGGCCCGGCGGCACGGCGCGCAGGGCGGCGACGAAACCGCCGAGGTCGTGGGCGAGTTGGACGGGATTGCCGAGCGAGCCGAGCACTGGGTTGGTGCCGTCCAGCCAGCGCAGCACCGACCACTCCCACGGGTAACCGACGGTCGGGCGCCCGCGGCCGACCGGCGCGGGGACGGGCACCGGCAGATGCCGGGCGAGACGGGGGAGCCAGTACTGCTCGCGGGCGAGGTTCCCGGCGGCCCAGGCGGCCCGGGGGAGGCGGACGGCGAGTTCGGGTCCGAGCCGGAAGATCGCGTTGTCCGTGGCGGGCGGGCCGGCCGGCGCCAGGGGCAGGCCCTTCCAGTGCGGGAACTGGACGGCGATCAGCCGTCGGACCAGGCCGGTGTCGATGACGGGTTCGTCGTCCTGGAGGCGTTCGTGCAGGCGGTCGTGCGGGTCGAACGGGTCATACGGGCGGTACGGGTCTTCGTTCACTTGGCCGTTCAGGTGGTCGTCGGCGTGCATGCGGTCGGGCGTCCGGGCGGCTGCGCACATGCCCGGCACTGTACGCCGGGAGGGGCCCCGCGATCAGGCGGATTTCGAACACCAGGGTGAGAACGTGAGGATTTCGCGGGGGCGTTGGGTTTCGCGGGGGGCGCTCGGGGTCACGGCGGCCCCGCCGGTGGCCCCCCGCCGCGCCACGCCCGGGTGACGGGGGCGGACCGGGCTGTCACGGGCGCCTGCCAGAATGCGGGGGTACGAACAGCAACTCTGAAGAAGGTGACCGGCTTCGTGACCACGCCAGTCGAACAGGCGGCCCAGCAGGCCCAGCAGGCGATCGGGCGGAAGATCGCCGAGGAACTGGGCGTCCGCGAGGGGCAGGTGAAGGCTGCGGTCGAGCTGCTCGACGGGGGCGCGACGGTGCCGTTCGTGGCCCGCTACCGCAAGGAGGTCACCGGCTCGCTGGACGACACGCAGCTGCGCACCCTGGAGGAGCGGCTGCGCTACCTGCGGGAGCTGGAGGAACGGCGCACCGCCGTCCTGGAGTCGGTCGGGTCGCAGGGCAAGCTGGACGACGCGCTGCGCGCGCAGATCCTCGCCGCCGACTCCAAGGCGCGGCTGGAGGACATCTACCTGCCGTTCAAGCCCAAGCGGCGCACCAAGGCGCAGATCGCCCGGGAGGCCGGTCTGGAGCCGCTGGCCGACACCCTGCTCGCCGACCCCTCGCAGGACCCGGCGGAGCTGGCCGGGCAGTACCTCAACGAGGCCGTCGCCGACGGGAGCGCGGCGCTGGAGGGCGCCCGGGCGATCCTGGTGGAGCGCTTCGGCGAGGACGCCGACCTGGTCGGTTCGCTGCGCGAGCGGATGTGGACGCGCGGCCGGCTGGTCGCGACCGTGCGCGAGGGCAAGGAGCAGGAGGGCGCGAAGTTCGCCGACTACTTCGACTTCGCCGAGCCCTACACCAAGCTCCCCTCGCACCGCATCCTGGCGATGCTGCGCGGAGAGAAGGAGGAGGTGCTGGACCTCGACCTGTCCCCGTACGACGGCGACGAGGCCGGCGACCTGCCCGGCGCGAGCGACTACGAGCAGCGGATCGCCGCCCGCTTCGGCATCGCCGACCACGGCCGCCCGGCCGACAGGTGGCTCGGCGACACCGTCCGCTGGGCCTGGCGCACCCGGGTCCTGGTGCGGCTCGGCATCGACCTGCGCGGCCGGCTGCGGGCGGAGGCCGAGGACGAGGCGGTCCGGGTGTTCGCCGCCAACCTGCGCGACCTGCTGCTCGCCGCCCCGGCCGGCACCCGGGCCACCATGGGGCTGGACCCGGGCTTCCGCACCGGCGTGAAGGTCGCCGTCGTGGACGCCACCGGCAAGGTGGTCGCGCACGACACGATCTACCCGCACCAGCCCGCCAACAAGTGGGACGCCGCCCTGGCCGCCCTGGCCGCGCTGGCGCGCAAGCACGGCGTCGACCTGGTGGCGATCGGCAACGGCACCGCCTCCCGGGAGACCGACAAGCTCGCCGAGGACCTCCTCAAGCGGCACCCCGAGCTCAAGCTCACCAAGGCGATGGTCAGCGAGGCCGGTGCCTCGGTCTACTCGGCCTCCGCGTTCGCCTCGCAGGAGCTGCCGGAGCTGGACGTGTCGATCCGCGGCGCGGTCTCGATCGCCCGCCGCCTCCAGGACCCGCTGGCCGAACTGGTCAAGATCGATCCCAAGTCGATCGGGGTCGGCCAGTACCAGCACGACCTCAGCGAGGTGAAGCTCTCCCGTTCGCTGGACGCGGTCGTCGAGGACTGCGTGAACGCGGTCGGCGTGGACGTCAACACCGCCTCCGCCCCGCTGCTCACCCGGGTCTCCGGCATCACCGGCACCCTCGCGGACAACATCGTCGCGCACCGCGACGACAACGGTCCGTTCCGCACCCGCAAGGAGCTCAAGAAGGTCGCCCGGCTCGGCCCGAAGGCCTTCGAGCAGTGCGCGGGCTTCCTGCGGATCCCGGACGGCGACGACCCGCTGGACGCCTCCAGCGTCCACCCGGAGGCGTACCCGGTGGTGCGCCGGATCCTCGCCGCGACCGGCGGCGAGCTGCGCGAACTGATCGGCAACAGCGGGCGGCTGCGCGCCCTGCGGCCGGGCGACTTCGCCGACGAGACCTTCGGCGTCCCGACCGTCACCGACATCCTCGGCGAGCTGGACAAGCCGGGCCGTGACCCGCGCCCGGCGTTCCGCACCGCCACCTTCAAGGAGGGCGTCGACAAGATCGGCGACCTGGAGACCGGCATGGTGCTGGAGGGCGTGGTGACCAACGTGGCCGCGTTCGGCGCCTTCGTCGACGTGGGCGTGCACCAGGACGGCCTGGTGCACGTGTCGGCGCTGTCGAAGAACTTCGTCAAGGACCCGCGCGAGGTGGTCAAGCCCGGCGACATCGTGACCGTGCGGGTCACCTCGGTGGACGTGCCGCGCAAGCGGATCGGGCTCACCCTGCGGCTGGACGACGAGGTGGGGCGCGGCGGCGGTGACGGCGGGCGCGGCGGCGACCGGCAGGCCCGCCCGCCCCGCCAGGAGCGGCGCGGCGGCCAGGGCGGCCAGGGCGGACAGCCGGGCCAGGGCGGGCGCGGCCAGGGGGACCGGCGCGACCGGGGCGACCGGGGCGGGCCCGGCGGTGGCCAGGCCCCGCTGGGCAACAGCGCCATGGCGGACGCGCTGCGCCGGGCCGGACTGGCCGGTGGGTCGGGGGACGACCGGCGCTCCGGGCGGCGCTGACGTCCGGCGTCCGGCGTCCGGCGGCTGACGGCTGACGGCTGACGGTCGGCGGGACCGGTGGCCGGCGGACGGGTGTCCGCCGGCCACGGGCGTTCCGTCCGGGTCACACCAGCAGCTTCTCCTTGGCCTTCTGGTACTCCTCCTCGGAGATGGCCCCGCTCGCCTTGAGGTCGGCGAGCTTCGCCAGGTCGTCCACGTGGCTGCGGCCGCCGGGCGGTCCCTCGCCGGCCCCGGCGTCGCTGCCCGCCGCGTCCCGGATGTACTGCTTGAACGCGGCGTCGGCCTTCTGCGCCTGGGCGATGTCGCGTTCACCCATGCCCTTGCCGCGGGCGATGACGTAGACCAGCACGCCGATCAGCGGCAGCAGGATCACCAGGAGCATCCAGCCGGCCTTGGCCCAGCCGCCCATGTCGTGGCTGCGGAAGATGTCCGTGATGATCTTGAACAGCAGGAAGAACCAGAGGATCCAGAGGAACAGCTCCAGCATCGTCCAGAAGATGTTGAGCAGCGGGTAGTTGTCCATGAGGGCTCCCGTCGGAGCGGGCCCGAGAGGGACCCGAGTCCCTTCGAGTCATACCACCGCGTAACGGACACCGGTGCCCGTTGCTGGGCCGTTCCGGTGATCTTCCGGCCCCGGGGGAATAGGGCGGGCGGCAGCCCGGACGGTGCCCGAACCCGGTGCGGGCCCGGCGCGGATCCGGCCCGAACCCGGTGCGGACTCAGCGCGGACGCGCGCGCAGCTCCACCGCCAGCTCGATCAGCTCGCCCCACCAGGCCTCGTGGCCGTGCAGCAGCAGCCGCTGCGCCTCGGCCGGTTCCGCCGCGCGGACCTCGACCACCTGCTCGCCGTCCTCCGGGTTGGTCGGGACCGAGTCCACCGTCACCTCGGCCCAGCCCCAGAGCCACGCCTTCTCCGGGTGCGGCTGCCACGGCCGGTAGGGCACCGGGTCGTCGGTCACGCAGCGGTGCGCGCCCAGCCAGACCGGCTCGCCGAGCAGCCGGGCGCCGGCCTCCTCGCGCAGCTCGCGGGCCAGGCAGGAGTCGACCGTCTCGCCGTGCTCACGGGTGCCGCCGGGCAGGAACCAGTGGTCGCGCTCGTCGCGGCAGAGCACCACCCGGCCGGTGTCGGTGAAGCCCACCAGGTGGATGTTGGTGACCAGCTCGTCCGGTGGCAGGGCGGTGGAGAACTGCGCGTCGTAGCGGCCCCAGTCCCAGTACTGCGGGGCGTGCAGGGCGGGGAACAGCGCGGCCAGCTCGGCGGCCCGGCCGGCGTCGGCGGGCCGCTGCGGTCTGGGGATCAGCGGGGTCCGGGCGGGATCGGGGGTGTCCGTGGTACCGGTGGTGTCGGTGGTGTCGGTCATTCGGTGATCGTAGTCCCGGCCGGACGCAGCAGGGGCGCCGTCGGGTGAGTCAGCGTCAGCTCCGTCGCGTCGATCGCGCGCGGTCGGCGCGGAACCACCGCCTCCAGTGGCCTGCCCGCCCAACTGCCCAGCGAGATCTCGGCGGTGATGCCCGGACCGAATCCGGCGATCAGCCCCTGGGTGCCGTCCTCGACACCGCCCTCCTCGAACAGCCGGGCCAGTGCGTCGAAGACCACGGCGCTGGCGATGTTGCCGCGTTCGGTGAGCGTGGCGCGGGAGAACCGGAACGCGGCGGGCTCCAGGGAGAGGAAGTGGCAGAGGTCGTCCAGGATCCGCGGCCCGCCCGCGTGCACGATGTAGAAGCCGAGGCCGGAGACGTCCCAGGCGTGTTCGGTGGCCAGCGCGCGCAGGGCCGGGGCGAGCATCTCCATGGTGCCGGGGACGCGCTTGTCGAGCTGGAAGTGGAAGCCGGTGTCCTTGACCCCGTAGGAGATCCAGTTCTCGGTGTCCGGGACGAGGTGGGAGCCGTTGCGCTCCAGGTGGACGCCGGTGCCGCCGCGGCCGCGCAGGACGACCGCCGCCACCGCGTCGCCGAACAGGCCGTTGGAGAGCAGCGAGCCGACACCGAGGTCGGTGGGCTGGTAGCAGAGCGAGCAGAACTCGCAGGCGACGATCAGTACGTTGGCACCGGGGTAGGCGCGGCAGAAGTCGTGCGCCCGGTTGACGGCGGCGCCGCCGGCCGCGCAGCCGAGCTGGGCGATCGGCAGCTGCCGGGTGTCGGAGCGGAACCCCATCGTGTTGATCAGCCACGCGGTCAGCGAGGGCATCATGAAGCCGGTGCAGGAGACGTAGAGGATGAGGTCGACGTCCCGGGCGGAGAGCTCCGCGTGATCGAGGGCGCGTTCGACCACCTCGGGGACGCGGCGTTTGGCCTCCCGCTCGTAGACGGCGTTGCGGGTGGTGAAGCCCGGGTGCCGCAGGGTCTCCTCGATCGGCTGGACCAGGTGCCTGGTGCGTACCCCGGTGTTCTCGATCAGCCGGAGCGCCAGGCCGAGCTGGGGGTGGTCGGCGTGCAGGGCGCGGGCCAGGTCGAGGGTCTCGTCGAGCGTAATGACGTGCTCGGGCACGGCGATGGCGGGTCTGCAGAGTGTGGCCATGGGAGTCTCCGGGGGACGGGCGGCGCGGGTGTCCGGTGGACGCGGCCGGGTACGGCGGACGGGCACCGCGGGCGGGTACGGCGGTGCCGCCGCGGTGGTGGCACGGCGCGGCGGCGGTGGCACGACGGATGTGACGTGGGCGGGGTGGCACGGCGGTGATGGCACGGCGGCTGTGACCCGGCGGCCGTGTGTCACGGCCGCGGCGGTCCCACGGCGGCGGTGCGGTCACCGGGCGGCCGTCACCAGGCGACCGGCAGGGTCCGCGGGTAGCGCCAGATCGAACCGGTCCGCCAGTCCAGTTCGGCCGGCGGCACGGCGAGCCGCAGTCCGGGGAAGCGGTTCAGCAGGGTGCCGATCGCCACCTGGAGCTCCATCCGGGCGAGGTGGGAGCCCAGGCAGTGGTGGGTGCCGTAGCCGAAGGTCATGTGGGTCGGGGCGCCGCGGTCGAGGTCCAGCTCGTCGGGCCGCTCGTACATCGCCGGGTCGCGGTTGGCGGCCAGGTAGGAGACGTGCACCGGCTCGCCGGCCCTGATCAGCACCCCGCCGAGTTCGACGTCCTCGGTGGCGACCCGGGCGATGCCCACGCCCTGGCGGAACGGGATGAAGCGGAGCAGCTCCTCCAGCGCGCGCGGCAGCATGTCCGGCTGGGCGCGGAGTTTGGCCAGCTGCTCGGGGTGGGTGAGCAGCGTGTAGGTGATGTTGGAGAGCTCGTAGGTGCTGGTGTCGTGGCCGGTGACCAGCAGGACCATGGCCATCACGGCCAGTTCGTCGTCGTCCAGCAGCTCGGCGCCGTCCCGGGCGGTGGCGAGGGCGCTGATGAGGTCCTCGCCGGGGGACCGGCGGCGGGCGGCGGTCAGCTCGGCGAAGTAGGTGCGCAGGGCGGCCTTGGCGTCGACCTGTCCGGCACCGCTGCCGGGGCCCATCGCCATCATCGCGACGGCGTGGCCGCGGAGTTCGGCACGGTCCCCGGCGGGGATGTCGAGCAGTTCGCAGATGGTGGTGAGCGGCAGCCGGGAGGAGAGGAAGTGGACGAGGTCGGCGGGCGCGCCGTGCTCGGCCATCTCGTCGTAGTAGGCGTCGACGACGCGCTGGGTGTGCGGGCGCAGCCGTTCCACCTGGCGGTTGGTGAAGCCCTGGGCGACCAGGCGGCGCAGCCGGTTGTGGGCCGGCGGGTCCATCAGGTTGATCGACTCGACCTGGGCGATCGGGGCGGGCGTCATCCGGGGCAGGTCGCGGCCGATGCCGGCGGCCCGGCTGAACCGGCGGTCGGTGGTGACCACCCGGACGTCCTCGTAGCGGGTGGCCAGCCACGCTTCGCCCTCGCCGTGCGGCAGGCGGATCCTGGCGATCGGCTCCTCGGTGAGCAGGCGCTTGAGGAGGGGGTCGAACTCCAGGCCGTCGGTGTGGTTGAAGGGGCAGTCCCACACGGGGGCGGAGGTAGTCACGGGCTGATCCAGGGGACGGGTTTCTGCCGCCCGGACGGAAGGTCGTTCGGGCGCGGACGTGCTGATGTTGCCCCTATCGGGCCGTGAAACCGTGGACTCGCGCGATAGTTCCCTCGATCGAGCGAGATGGATGATTGTCGGGCGATATGGGCGAGTTGGGCGTCGGGGTTCGCGCGGAGGGCAGGCGGGGGCGGGCGGGGAGGCCGGGGGCGGGGGAGTGCGGCGGGAGCGGGAGGAGGGCGTGTGCGATCCAGTGGGGCGCGGGACGGTAGGCTGCGCGCCGCTCGGATGATCAAGGCGCGCCCGGGTGGGACGCGGTTGCGGGAGGGAGTGCCAGGTGGACGCGACGGAGCGGACGGAAGCGGCCGTGCCGGCGGAGGCGGCCGGTGCGACGGAGGCGGCCGGGGTGGCCGGGGTGGCCGGTACGGTGCCCGGCGGGGCGGACGGAGGCCGGCGCAGGAGGTCCGGGCGCACCTGGGCCCTGGCCGGCGGAGCGCTCGTCGTGCTGGCGGCGGCCGTCACCGGCGGCGTGGTGCTGGTCGGCGGCGACGAGCCACCGGTGGTGCAGCAGACCCTGTGCGGCTTCCGACGGGCGGCCGGAACGCCGTTGAACACCCTGATGCCCAAGGGCAAGGTGGGCGTGGAGGACCGGCGGACGTCACTCGGGGAGGACGGCTCGCCGGGCGTGCGGAGCTGTTGGATCAGGGTGGACGGGGAGGAGGGCCTCGCGGTGCAGCTGACGTCGCAGGCCGCCGACGAGATGGAAACGCTGGGCGACTGGACTGCCAGGGAGCTGGCCGAGCGCGGCATCGTACGGACCTGGGGTACGGCGGCGGGAATGGTGCTCTGCCCCTCCGACCCGGACCGCGTGGCGGTGGTCTCGGTGACGCTGCACCCGGCGATGTACCCGGAGAAGCCCGGGGAGGGGCTCGTCGCGGAGTGGACCCGCCTGCTGGGCGAGCTGGCGGAGCAGGTCAGGGCGGAGCAGTTGTCGGAGGTCTGTGCCTGAGATCCGGTCTCGGCTGCCCCCCGCCGGCACCGG
>NZ_JBHJRC010000074.1:0-30265 GCF_042261735.1 Kitasatospora sp. NPDC056327
GGTCGAAGGTGGTGAGCACCAGCACGTCCGAGGTGCCCTCGGCGGTGATCTCCCCCGTGACGGCCACCACGGCGGCACCGCGGGCGGACCTCGGCGGGCCGTCCCTAGGGCAGCGACAGGGGAAGGCCCTTGAGCGCCACGCGGGCCGCCGCCCGGGCCGCCTCGACGACGGGCTCCCGCGCCGTCGGCGAGAAGGCCAGGTACACCGGGAGCGGTGCCGGCGCGGCCCGCAGGGCGTCGAGCGGTGCCGGGCGCAGCGAGGGGTCGCGGTGATGGGCGTCCGCGGTGAGGACGGTGTAGGCGAGCCCCGCCTGGACCGAGGCCCGGACGGCCAGGGGGTCGGAGCACCAGGGCGCCGACCGCCAGGGCACCCGGTTCTCGGCGAGCGTCTCGACGATCCGCCGGCTGAGCGCCGAACGCTCACCGACCAGCGCCACCGGGAGACGGTCCTCGGGCACCACCCGGACCTGCCCGAACCAGGCCAGGTGCATCCGGCCGAGCATCTCGCAGTGCGGTGTCTCGGTGCCCAGCAGGACGGCCGCCTCCAGTTCCCCGAGCGCGAGTTTGTCGGCGAGCACCGCACTGAGCCCGGTGGCGGTGGCGCAGCGGAATCCCGGTCTTTCGGTGGCGAGCTGGCTGAGCATGGCGCGCAACCCGTCGGCGAAATGCACCGAACAGCCCATGCTGAACCATTCCTGGCCGCGCAGACCCGCGATGGTGCCGAGCACCTCGTTGTTCAGCAGAATCACGCGCCGGGCGTGGGCCAGCACCTCCCGGCCGGCCGGTGTGAGCCGCAGCGGCCTTTTGTCGCGCTGGAAGACCGGTTCCTGAAGAATGCACTCCAGACGCTGGATCTGCTGACTGATGGTCGGCTGCGTCACATGGAGTGCCTGTGAGGCACGGGCAAAACCGCCCTCGTCGACCACGGCGACGAGGGCGCGCAGAAGTTTCAGCTCGATGTCACGCTGCGCCACTTTCTCACACCCGATCTCAAAAGGCGCACCCACGGAAACGGGGTGCGCGCGTCCGGAAAGCAGAACGCATTTCACGGGAACTTTCACCGGGCGGCCCGGCCGCCGGAATCCGCCGATTCATCGACGTGCGAACATCGGTCAAGGCTCGACTGGCGTTCGGGGCGTATCGATCAGGCCGTCGTGGATCACAGCTCAGCCCCCTGCCGACTCTCGTCTCCCACCCTGCCGAACGGACCCATCTTCCATCATCGATCGAATGTACGACAGCGATCCGTCGGCATGACTGGATTCTGCGGGTCCGGAAGTGGAGACCCTCCGGGTCACCGCCCCCACCGCTCCCGCCGGACGCGGGCTGAACAGCGGTGTCCGGAACCCGCCGGCGGGCCGGCCCCGGCCGGACGGCCCGGCGCGCACGACCGGCAGCGCGGATTCCGGACAACCGGCGGCCCCGTCCCGTCCGGGCGGTGTCCGGTACCGGTTCCCCGGCGGCCCTTGCGCGGCGCCCCGCGTCCGGGCGACGGTGGGGTCCGCAATGATCGGCGACGGCGGACCGGGGCCGTCCGGCACGAAGGGGGCGCCCGTGGCGGCCGAGGACGTCAACCCGCTCTGGTACCTCCTGGCGGCGCCCCAGCAGGCCTTCGAGGCCGTGCGCCGCCGCTTCCCCGTCCCCTCCGACCGCGCCCTGCGGGCCCACGCCGTCTCCTTCGAGGCCGACGCCGCCCGGGCCCGGGAGATCGGCCGGATCGACGGCCTGGTCGAGCGCCTCGGCGGCGTGCCGGGGGTGACCCACGTCCTCACCCGGCTCAGCGACCGCTGCTTCCGGACGGACCACTCCCACGCCACGGGCATCCGCGCCTGGCACATGGTCGGCCAGGTCACCGGCAGCGCCTACTTCTCCACCCCGCTGGAGGTGCCCGAGCTGCTGCGCCGGATCCGGGACGCCGAGGTGGCCGGCTGGGGCACCGGCCTGGCGGGGGACCCGCGGCTGCCGGAGCAGCCGGGCACCGTCGCCGCGGCGCTGGCCCACTACCGGGACGGCGGCCTGCGGGCGGACGGGACGGAGCGCCCGCCGCCCCGGATCGCGATGTCCGGCACGACCCTCGACTGGGACCTCCCGGGCAGCCCGCTCCCCGACCCGCCGCCGCTCCCCGCCGACGGCGGGCTGTACTCCTGGCGGCGTGACGACCCGGACGCGGTGGAGAAGGTGCTCGCCGCGCGGGCCCGGCACGGGCTGGTGCTGCGGCTCGAATTCGGCGGGCACTGGAATCCCGACATCCGGTACTACTACGGGGTGCGCAGGCGGCCGCGCCGAGGGGGCCGGTGGCGCCGCCGGACGGAGGTGGTGCGGGGCCCGGACGCCTGACGGCCGCCCGGCGTCCGGTGTCCGGCTGCGGCGGCGGGCGGGCCGCGGCCGGCCGCCCGGGTGCGGGCGCCGCTCACCTGTTCGGGCCAGCAACGGGTCTTGCCCCCGCGCCCCGCCGGGTAGGCATGGAGGCATGACCCACGCCGCCGAGCCCGCGCAGCCCCGCCCGGCCGCCGCAGTCCCCCCGGCCACGGCCGCCGCCCCGGCCGCCGGTGCCGGCTCCGGTCCCCGCACCGTCCCCACCGCCACGTACCGGCTCCAGCTCCAGCCCGGCTTCACCCTGCGCGACGCCACCGCCGCCGTCCCCTACCTGGCCGCCCTCGGCGTCTCCCACCTGCACCTCTCCCCCCTGCTGACCGCCGCGCCCGGCTCCGCCCACGGGTACGACACCGTCGACCACGGCCACGTCTCCGAACAGCTCGGCGGCGAGCCGGCCCTGCGCGCGCTGGCCGCCGAGGCACACCGCCACGGCCTGCGGCTGATCGCCGACGTGGTGCCCAACCACATGGCCGTGCCCGTCCCCGAACACCTCAACCGGCCGCTCTGGCAGGTCCTGCGGGACGGGCCCGACTCCCCGTACGCGCGCTGGTTCGACATCGACTGGACCGCCCAGAGCGGCCCCGCGGACGCCCCGGCGCGCGGCCGGGTGCTGCTGCCGCTGCTCGGCGACCGGCTCGGCGCCGTCCTCGACCAGCTCGCCGTCGACGGCGACACCCTCCGCTACCACGACCACGTGCTGCCGCTGCGCCCCGGCACCGAGGAGCTGGCGCTGCCGGAACTGCTCGGACGGCAGTGGTACCGGCTCGCGTGGTGGCGGCTGGCCCGCACCGAGCTCAACTACCGGCGGTTCTTCACCGTCAACGAGCTGATCGCCGTCCGGGTGGAGGACCCGGAGGTCTTCGAGGCCACCCACGGCGTGCTGCTGCGGCTGCACCGCGAGGGCGTGCTCGACGGCTTCCGGATCGACCACCCCGACGGGCTCGCCGACCCCCGCGGCTACCTGGAGCGGCTCGCCGGGGCCACCGGCGGGGCGTACACGGTGGTGGAGAAGATCCTCACCGGGGACGAGCGGCTGCCCGCCGACTGGCCCTGCGCCGGCACCACCGGCTACGACGCGCTGCGCCGGATCGACGGGGTCCTCACCGACCACGCGGGCGCCTGCCGGCTGGCCGGGCTGTACGAGGCCTTCCTCACCGGGGCCGGGCCGCGCGGAGAACCCTGTGCCGACCCGCACCCGGCACTGGCCGCCGCCCGGCGGGGGCGCGCCGACATGACCGGCCCCGGGGGCGAGCTGGCCGCCGAGGTGTCGCGGCTGGTCCGGCTGGCCCTGCGGCTCGGCGCCACCGAGCCCGCCCACGCCGACCACCCGCCGGAGCGGCTGCGCGCCGCGCTGCGCCGGCTGCTCACCGGCTACCCGGCGTACCGCCCGTACGTACGGCCCGGGGAGCCGCTTCCGGAGGCCTCGGCCGCACAGCTGGCGGCCGCGCGCGGGGCCGACGACGGACCGACCGACGCGACGGACCGCTTCGTCGCCGGCCTCGCCGCGGGCGCGCTCGGGGGCGGTCCCGAACAGGACGAGTTCGCCGTCCGGTTCGCCCAGACCGCCGCCGCGGTGGCCGCCAAGGGCGTCGAGGACACCGCCTTCTACCGCTGGAACGCCCTGCTCGGCCTGAACGAGGTCGGCGGCGACCCGGCCCGGCCCGGACTGCGGCCGGAGGACTTCCACGCCTGGTGCCACTACGTGGAACGGCACTGGCCGCACACCATGACGGTGCTCTCCACCCATGACACCAAGCGCAGCGCCGACGCCCGTGCCCGGCTCGCCGTGCTGGCCGAGCAGCCCGAGGACTGGGCCGCCGAGGCCGCCGCCTGGTCCACCGCCGCGGGGCACGGGCCGGCCGGCCGCGCCGGTCCCGGTCCCGACCCCGACAGTGACTGGACGCTCTGGCAGACCCTGGTCGCCGCCTGGCCGGTCACCCCGGAGCGGCTGGTCGCCGCGGTGCTCAAGGCCGCCCGGGAGGCCAAGGTCCACACCTCCTGGACGACGCAGGACATCCGCTTCGAACGCGCCCTCGCCGACCGGGTGCACGCCGTCTTCGGCAACCCCGGCCTGCTGCCCCGGATCGAGGGCCGGGTGGCCGCGATCGCCCCGTACGCGCGGTCCAACACGCTCGCCGCCGCGCTGCTGCACCTCACCGTGCCCGGCGTGCCGGACCTCTACCAGGGCAGCGAGGAACCGCTGCACACCCTGGTCGACCCCGACAACCGGCGCGCCGTCGACCTCGGCGCCCTGGCCGTACGGCTCACCGACGCACCGGCCGCCCGCCCCGGCGACCTCGCCCGGGAGAAGCTGCACCTCACCACCACCGCCCTGCACCTGCGCCGCACCCGGCCGCTGGGCGCCCACCGCCCGCTCACCGCCGTCGGCCCGGCCGCCGGCCACCTGCTCGCCTTCGGACGCGGACCGGACGTCGTCACCGCCGTCACCCGCCTGCCGTACCGCCTGGCCAGCTCCGGCGGCTGGCGCGGCACCGAACTGCACCTGCCCGCCGGCGGCGACTGGACCGACGAACTGACGCGACGGCACTTCCCCTCCGGGGCGGTCCCGCTGGACGACCTGCTGGCCGACCTCCCGGTGGCCCTGCTGACCAGGAGGAGCACCGCATGAGGTACCGGGTCTGGGCCCCGTACGCCGCCGAGCGGGTCGAGGTCGCCGTCGACGGCGCCCGGCACCCGCTGCACCGGGACGCGGACCGCGCGGGGTGGTGGCACGGCGAGGCACCCGCCGGGGACTACGCGTTCGTGCTCGACGGCGGCCGCCCGCTGCCCGACCCGCGCTCGCCCCGCCAGCCGCACGGCCCCGACGGCCCCAGCCGGGCCGTCGACCACGCCGCCTTCAACTGGTCGCACACCGGGTGGCGCGGGCGTCCGCTCGCCGGGGCCGTCCTGTACGAGCTGCACCTGGGCACCTTCACCGCCGCCGGCACCTTCGACGCGGCGGCCCGGCACCTGGACCACCTGGCGGGACTCGGCGTCGACTTCGTCGAACTGATGCCGGTCTGCCCCTTCCCCGGCAAGCACGGCTGGGGGTACGACGGCGTCTCGCTCTGGGCGGTGCACGAGCCCTACGGCGGGCCGGAGGGCCTGAAGCGCTTCGTCGACGCCGCCCACCGCAAGGGCATCGGCGTCGTCCTCGACGTGGTGCACAACCACCTCGGCCCGGCCGGCAATCACCTCCCGCAGTTCGGACCGTACTTCACCGAGCGCCACCACACCCCGTGGGGCTCGGCCGTCAACCTGGACGCGCCCGGCTCCGACGAGGTGCGCGCCTACCTCGTCGGCAGCGCGCTGGCCTGGCTGCGCGACTACCGGATCGACGGCCTGCGGCTGGACGCCGTGCACGCCCTCGCCGACGACCGGGCGGTCCACTTCCTGGAGGAACTCGCCACCGAGGTCGACCGGCTGGCGGTGGCGACCAACCGGCCGCTGTTCCTGATCGCCGAGTCCGACCTCAACGACCCGCGCACCACCGCCCCGCGCGAGGCCGGCGGGCACGGCCTCGCCGCCCAGTGGAGCGACGACTTCCACCACGCCCTGCACTGCGCCCTCACCGGTGAGTCCCAGGGCTACTACGGGGACTTCGCCGCCGCCCCGCTCACCGCCGTCGCCAGGGCGCTCACCCGGGGGTTCTTCCACGACGGCACCTGGTCCTCGTTCCGCGGCCGCCACCACGGCCGGCCGTTCCCGCCCGCGCACGGCGAGCGGCTGCTCGGCTACCTCCAGACCCACGACCAGGTCGGCAACCGGGCGCTCGGCGACCGCATCTCCACCGGCCTCTCCCCCGGCCGGCTCGCCTGCGGCGCCGCCCTGGTGCTCACCTCGCCGTTCACCCCGATGCTGTTCATGGGCGAGGAGTGGGGCGCGGCCACGCCCTGGCAGTACTTCACCGACCACACCGACCCGAACCTCGCGGAGGCCGTCCGCCGGGGCCGGCGCCGGGAGTTCACCGAGCACGGCTGGCCGGCCGACGCGGTGCCGGACCCCCAGGAGCCCGCCACCGTGCTGCGCTCCGTCCTCGACTGGACCGAGCCGCGGCGCGCGCCGCACGACCGGCTGCTGGAGTGGTACCGGCTGCTGCTCCGGCTCCGGCGGGAGCGGCCGGAGCTGTCGGACCCCGACCTGGCGGCCGTCCGGGCGGACGCCGACGAGGAGGCCGGGTCACTGGTGGTCCACCGGGGCCGGCACCGGGTGGCGGTCAACCTCGGCCCGCGGGCGCTGGTGCTGCCGCTCGGCGGGGAGGTGGTGGCGGCCTTCGGGGAGCACACCGCCGAGGGCGGCCGGCTCACCCTGGGGCCCGACTCCGTCGCGGTCCTGGAGGGGTGACCGCCGGTCACCCCAGGAAGGCGCCGATCCGCCCGCGCAGCCCGTGGGCGTCCAGGCCGTAGGCGGTCAGGTGCTCGGGGACCGAGCCGTACTGCCGGTGCTCGGCGCGCGGCACGCCGAGCGCCAGCACCCGGTGCGGGCGGTCGGCGAGCGCCTCGTGCGCCTCGTTGGCCGAGGTCCCGGCCAGGTACGGCTCGACCAGCACCACGTCGGCGACCAGCTCGGTGGCGGCCCGCAGCGCGGCACCGTCGAACGGGCGGACGGTGGCCGCGTACAGCACCGTGACGTCGAGGTTCCCGGTGGCGGCGAGCACCGCGTCCAGCATCGGGCCGACCGCGACCACCGTGCCCCGGCTCCCCCGCCGGACGACGGCGAACCGGCCGGCCTCGACGTCGACGGCGTGCTCGTTGCGGTGCTCGGAGAGCCGGACGTACACCTTGCGGTCGCCGTCCGCGACCGCGTGCCGCAGCAGCCGCTCCGCCTCGTCCGGGTGGCCGGGGACGTGCACCGTCCAGTCGGGCAGGGTGTCCAGCAGGGCGACGTCCCCGGGCGCCATGTGGGTGCGCCCACCGGCCGGCCAGTCGTAGGAGCCGGCCGCGCTCACCAGCACGGCACCGACGCCCTGGTGGCCGAGGTCCAGCTTGACCTGCTCGAAGGGGCGCTCGACGAGGAAGCTCGCGAAGGTGTGGGCGACCGGCCGGAGCCCGGTGAGGGCCAGCCCGGCGGTGGCGCCGATCAGCAGTTGCTCGCGGATGCCGACGTTGATCAGCCGGTCCGGGTGCCGTGCGGCGGCCTCCCGGAAGCCGGCGGCGCTGACGTCCGCCAGGACGACGGCCAGCCGCGGGTCCTCGTCCAGCAGGGCGGACGTGATCCCGATGAAGCGCTCGCGCATGCTGTCCATGATCGTGGGGTTCCTTCCCGGTTCAGGAGTTCTTGGGCTCGACGCGGGCCACCACGGCGCGCGGCCGGCCCGGGTGCCGTGCGGTGTACGCGGCGTACAGCGCCTCGTGGTCGCGGCCGTCGACCGTCTCCGCCGACCAGCCCTCGGCGGCGAAGCGTGCCGCGATGCCGCCCTGCCAGCCGTGCGTGGCCGAGGAGTTGTCGATCACCAGGGCGTGCAGGCGGTCCAGGCCGAAGGCGCCGGCGAAGGCCACCGCCTCGTGGTTGGAGCCCTCGTCGAACTCGGCGTCCCCGATCAGCACCCAGACCGCCGGGTCGCCCAGCCCCTGGGCCCGCAGACCGAGCGCCGCGCCGACCGCGATCGGCAGGCCGTGGCCCAGCGAGCCCGAGCTGATCTCCGCCCCGGGGATCAGCAGCCGGTCCGGGTGGTGGCCGAGCGGCGAGTCGTAGGCGCCGAAGCTCGGCAGCACGGCCGGGTCCAGGAAGCCCTTGGCCGCGAGCACCGCGTAGTAGGCCATCGGGCCGTGGCCCTTGGAGAGCAGGAAGCGATCCCGCTCCTGGTCGTCGACGGTGTCCGGGGTCACCCGCAGGACCCGGTCGTAGAGCACCCACAGGGCGTCCAGGGTGGAGGTGGCGGCGGGGTCGTGCTTCTCGTCGCCGGTCATCAGCGCCATCAGACCCGGCAGCTCGGCGTAGCCGGGGAGGATCGGGGTCGTCGTCATGCCCCCGATGCTGCAACTTGAAGCGGACTTCAGGTCAAGCGCTACAGTGACGCCCATGAGCGCGAACAGCCCCGCCCGCCACGACCTGCTCACCATCGGCCAGCTCGGCGAGCGCAGCGGCCTCGCCGCCTCCGCCCTGCGGTACTACGAGCGGCTGGGGCTGATCCACGCCACCCGCACCACCGGCAACCAGCGCCGCTACACCCGCGGCACGCTGCGCCGGATCGCCTTCGTCCGGGCGGCCCAGCGGGTCGGGCTGTCGCTGGAGGAGGCCAAGGTCGCCCTGGACCGCCTGCCCGAGCACCGCGCGCCCAGCGGTGCCGAGTGGGACGGCGTCGCGGAGTCCTGGCAGACCCGGATCGACGAGCAGATCGCGGAGCTGGAGCGGCTGAAGGCCAAGCTCACCGGCTGCATCGGCTGCGGCTGCCTGTCGCTCACCCGCTGCGGCCTCTACAACGCCGGCGACCGCGCCGGCGCGGCCGGGCCCGGTGCCCGCTACCTCCTCACCCGTGACCCCGCCACCGGCCCGGAGCCGTCCGTCGACGCCTTCGAGGAGTGACCGGGCGGCCCGGCACCGTGCCGGGCCCGTGTCGTGCCGTGCCGTGCCGCCGAGCGTGGATCCGGCCGGGGTGTTCGGACATTCGTACGTTCGGACACGAGTTCGCACGGAATTCCGCCGGACCACCGTTCGACCCCCGCCGTTCGGCCCCCGTCTTCCGACGGGGCGCAAAAGGAAAGTACGCCGATTTCCCCAGGAAAACGCGGGAGCCCTCCCCGGCGCACGCGGCACCGGGGAGGGCGGTCACATTTCATTCAGCCGCGGGTCAGTTCCACTTCTGGTAGCTGCCGCCGTTGCCGGCCAGCGTGTAGACGTTCCCGTTGACGTTGCTGTCCAGGTAGCCGCCGGTGGCGAGGTCCCGGTAGAACCAGCCGTTGCCGCCCCACTCCTTGACCCACTTCTGGTAGCTGCCGCCGTTGCAGCCGAGGGTGTAGACGTTGCCGGCACCGTTGCTGTCCAGGCACCGGCCGGTGGCCAGGTTCTTCAGGGTGAAGGTGTTGCCACCCAGGTCCTCGGCCCACCAGACCTGGTAGGAGCCGCCGTTGGCGCCCAGGGTGTAGACGTCGCCATTGCCGTTGCTGTCCAGGACGCGGCTGGTGGCGAGGTTGGTGAGGGTGACGTAGCCGGAGGCGAGACCGGCCCGGCCGGGAGCGGCGTCGGCCTGACCGGCGACCAGGAACGTCATCCCGCCGGCGAGGACCGCCGTCGAGGCGACGAGGGCGGCGGAGCGCTTGAAGAGCTTCATCGCAATTCCTTCCGGTGTCGACCGGCCCCGTGACCGGTCGATGCCGAACTTATCCAACAATTCCCTCGCGGTGGATTTCCGGTGCTCCCGGCAGGCCCGCGTTCGGCCACCCGGAATGGACCCATCCGTGTTTCCGGGACGTGAATGGAACAATTCCCGCCGGTTTTCCCCGAACGGCATGCCGCGCTCCGCCCGGTCCCCGCTGGACAGAGTTCGCCGACGGACGGATGTCATGGCAATGCCGGACGAGGCGGCGGGAAAGGTGCACAACGGGTCACCGGGCGCGCGGGAGGCTCGCGACGGCAACTTGGCCGGATCCGGCGACGGCGGCCTGCCCGGCGGCGACGGTCGGCCCGGCGGCGACGGTGGGCCCGGAGTCCGGCAGCGTCGACGGGCCCGCCGCCGTCAGTTCTCCCGGCCGCGGGCGCGCAGGGCGAGACCGAGGCCCGTCGCGGCCGCCACGACGCCGAGCAGGGCCAACGGGCGCGACCACTCGCCCGCGCCGGTGTCGGCGAAGGCGGCCGGCAGGACGAGCGCCGAGGCGGCCAGGGCCGCGAGGGTGTGGGCGGGCCGGGGGCGGCGGCGTTCGGGGCCGAGGGCGTCGAGGAGCAGGAGGTAGGCGGTCAGCAGCACGGCGGCGGCCGCGCCCCGCCAGGGGCCGGGCTCGCCCGCCGCGGCGAGCAGGACGCAGCCGGCCGCCGTCATCGTGGTGCGCCGGGCCGCCAGGCGGGCCGGGAAGGTGCTGGGCCGCTCGGCCGGCTCCGGCGGCGGCGGGGCCGCCACGACCGCCAGCGCGAGCAGGACGGCCAGCCCGATCGGCCCGGTCCGGTCGAAGACGCTCCCCTCGGCGCCCACCCCGGCGCAGGCCGCCGCCAGGGCACCGGCGACCAGACGGAGCAGGGCGCGCTCCCGCCACCGCGCGCTGCGGCCCGTCATCGGGAACCTCCCGCGATCCGGCGCCGCAGCAGCGGCGCGAGCGCGAGGTCGAGCGCCTCGCCGGGGGTGTGGCGGACGACCGGGACGCCGCGGGCGCGCAGGGCCGCCCGCATCGCCTCGCGCTCGGCGCGCCAGAGCCTCAGGGCCGGTCCGCCCACCTCGTCGTCCTGGTCGACGACCGGTTCGCCCACCGGGATCTCCACCACGACGAGCGGGTTGCCGTGGTCCCCGACGCGGCCGAGCACCTCCAGGATCCGCTGGTCGGCCAGCGGCGTGAACGCGTGGACCAGGGCGTGCCGGGGCAGCGCGGGCAGCGGCAGCCGGGGCGGCACCGGCCCCCGGTGGGCGCGGTCCTGACGGACCTCCAGCACCGCCTCGACCATCCGGTGGAACTGGCGTTCGCCGGTCGCGGCGGTGAGCCACCGCAACTGTCCGCCGACCGCGACCAGGCCGACCCGGTCGTGCCGGCGCAGGTGGGCGCGGGTCAGTCCGGCGGCCGCGCGCAGGCTCTCGTCCAGGCTGGACAGCCCGGTGGCCGGGTCCTGGAAGTCGTCGAAGGTGTCGAGCAGGACCACCGCGTCGGAGGCCCGCTCGGCGGCGAACCGGTTGATCTGGATGCTGCCGCGGCGGGTGGTGGACGGCCAGTGGATGCGTCGCTGGCGTTCGCCGTGGATGTGCGGGCGCACGCCGGTCACCTCGACGCCGGAGCCCTCGTGGCGGGTGGTGTGCTCGCCGATCCGCTCGGGCAGCCGGACCGGGACCGGGGTGAACCGGGCCGCCGCGGGCACCGGGAAGACGTCCGCGCTGCCGAGCGCGACGCGCACGGTCCGGCGGGCCAGGGCGCCCGCGTCGTGCACGTCGATGTCGACGGTGCCCAGGCTCCAGCGGCCCCAGCGGTCGGCGCGCAGCGCCAGGTCGACCCCGGTCGCGCGGACGGTCAGCCCCTCCAGGACCGTGCCGGGGCCCAGGGCGATCACGGGGTCGAGCGGGCCGGTCCGTCCGTCGTGCGCGATCTCGACGCGGGCGGTGATGCGCTCGCCCTCGAAGCAGCGGCGCGGCGTGACCACGGCGGTGGCGTCCAGGCCGGTGGGCCGGCTGCCGCCGGGGGAGGCCAGCAGGAGCAGGACGGCCGGGGCGGCGGCGAGCGCGAACAGCCAGGCGTGCCCGGTGACGAGGGCCGCGACGGCGGCGGCGGTGGCGACGGTCAGCAGACGCAGGGTCCGCTCGGTGGGGCGCCAGTGCGGCGAGGGCGGGTTGCTGGGCAGGCCTTCGGCGGTGGCCCGGCCGCTGCGGGCGAGGATCCGTTCGGTCGCCGGGTCGGCGGGCGGGGCGGCCGGGGCGGCCGGGGCGGTCCCGCCGGCGGGCGGCGGAACGGCGGACGGCGGGGCGGCGGGGGCCGTCCCGGTGCGCTCGGCGCTCACCGCGCGGCGTCCTCGCCCGGACCCGCGGCCGCCCCGGCACCGGAGGCGGCCGCGACGCGCGGCAGGGTCTGCGGCGCCGGCACCCGGGCCACCAGCCGGGACACCACCTCGTCCGCCTCGACCTGGCGCACCCACAACTCCGGCTTGAGGGTGATGCGGTGGGCCAGCGCGGGCACGGCGAGCTCCTTGACGTCCTCCGGCGTCAGGTAGTCGCGGCCCTCCAGCAGCGCGCGGGCGCGGCCCAGTTGCACCAGTGCCAGCCCTCCGCGCGGCGAGGCGCCGACCTCGATCTGCGGATCGCGGCGGGTGGCGTCGATCAGCGCGATCACGTAGTCCACCAGGTCGTCGTCGACCTCCACCCGCTCCACCGCGGCCCGCACGGCGAGCAGTTCGGCGGGGCCGCAGACGGCGTCCAGGACCGCCTCGGGGGCGGACCGGTCCAGCCGGGCGCGCAGCATCGCGGCCTCCAGGCCGGTGGACAGGTACCCCATCCGCACCCGGAGCAGGAACCGGTCCAGCTGCGCCTCCGGGAGGGCGTAGGTGCCCTCGTACTCGATCGGGTTGGCGGTGGCGATCACCGCGAAGGGCCGCGGCAGGAGGCGGGTCTCCCCGTCGACCGAGACCTGGCCCTCGGCCATCGCCTCCAGCAGCGCGGCCTGGGTCTTCGGCGGGGTGCGGTTGATCTCGTCGGCCAGCAGCAGCTGGGTGAAGAGCGGGCCGGGCCGGAACACCATCTCACCGCTGTGCTGGTCGTAGAACGGCGCGCCGGTGACGTCCGAGGGCAGCAGGTCGGGCGTGAACTGGATCCGGCGGAAGTCCAGCCCCAGGGTGGTCGCGAACGAGCGGGCCAGCAGCGTCTTGCCGAGCCCGGGCAGGTCCTCGATCAGCACGTGGCCCCCGGCGAGGATGCCCAGCATCACCAGGCGCAGCGCCTCGGGCTTGCCGACGACGGCGCGCTCGATCTCCCGCAGCACCGCGCGGGCGCGCTCCCCGGCCTGCTGCGGCGTCAGCGGGCCGGCCCCGCCCGGGGCGGCCGGGTCGTCGGCCGGTCCGGTGGTCGGACCGGCCGGGGCCTGCGGGGCGGTGGTCATGGCTCTCCTGACGGGGCGGTGGGCCGGCGGCGGTCGGGCCGCGGCGGCGGAACGGCGAAGGGGGTGGCGGGGACGGAAGCAGGGGTGGGTGGCCGGTCCGTCGGGCTACAGGGATTCCAGCCGGTCGACGAGGGCCGACAGGACGTCCGGCGGGAAGGCCGGGGCCGGTGGATCGCCGTCCGGGTCGATCCAGGGCCAGAGGCGGGGGCCGATCAGCTCCGCCGCCCGGTCCCGGTCCGCGGCGAGCGAGAGGTGGTGGACCTCCGACAGCCGGGCGGCGAACAGCCGTTGGAGCCGGCCGCGCAGGAGGTGCGCGTCGCCGTCCGGGGCCAGCCCCTCGCGCACGGTCCCGTACCAGTCGCCGAGGCCCGGTTCGCGCGCGTCCCGCAGCCGCTGGCGGCGGCGCAGGCTCACCTCCAGCACCCCGGCACCGGCGACGTACCGCCCGGTGAGCAGCCCGGCCACGACGAGCAGGACCGCTCCGGCGGTGACCGCGGGCGGGCCGCCGACCAGACCGAACACGGTCTCGGCGAGGACGGCGACGGCGGCCGTCGCGATCAGGACCCGCCGCACGGAGCCCGGTCCGGCCGCTCCCCGGGGGCGCTCCCCCGGTGCCCCGGCGGGCCGGGAGGCGCTCATCGCCGGCCCCCGGCCGCGGCGGCCGGGCCGGTGGCGGGCTCCCCGCCGCCGTCCGGGCGGGCGGCGGCCAGCCGGGCCGCGATGGCGTCCAGCGCGGTGCGGGCCCGCCGCACCCGGTCGTCGTCCATCGGGTGGGTCGAGTACCGGGCCTCCCGGAACAGCTCGGTGAGCTCGTGCGCGGGGGCCCGGTCGACCCGGTCGTCGGCGACGGCCCGCTCCAGCAGTTCCGCCGGGCTGTCGCCGACCTCCCGCCGCAGCCCGGACTCCGCCAGCGAACGCTCCATCGCGGCGTAGCAGGCGATCACGGCGGCCCGCGCGTCGGCGCCGTGCAGGGACCGCCGGGCGGTCTCGACGGCGGCGGCGAGGACGTCCTCGGGCGCGGGGCCGACCGGGCCGACCCCGGGCAGCGGCCCGCCGTACCGGCGCCGCCGGAGACGGAACACCAGGCTCCGGAGCAGCGCCACCACCAGCAGGGCCACACCGATCGCGACCAGGACGTACAGGAGCACGGCGAGCGGACCGGAGACGTCGGCCGGCGTGCCCTGCTCCGGGAGGTCGGTCTCCGTCGCGGTGGGCTGGGGCACCGGCACCCGCTCGGGCCCCTCCGCGGCCGGCCGGGGCAGCCGGTTGTGCAGGACCAGCGCCAGCACCGGGACCCCCGCGGCGGCGCCGCCCAGCAGCACCACGGCGGCGGTGCGCAGGCGTTCGGCCCGCGGCGTCGGGCCGGCCAGCGGACGGACCGTCTCCCGCAGGTGCACCGCGAACCGGCCGACGAGACCCGCCCAGCCGACGGCGATCAGCACCACGGCGCCGGTCCCGCCGACCGGCGGCTCCCCGGGAGTGCCCAGCAGGCCGCCGTCCGGGCGCAGCGCCGCGGCGGCGAGCAGCAGCCCGCCGACCACCAGCACCAGCGGCACCGTCCGGCCGCCGGGCACCGCCCCGGCCGCGCGGGCGCCGCCGGGTCCCCGCGGTGGCACGTTCTCAGTCATGGACCCCCCGGTCCTGCCCGCGCGTGCCCGGTGGCGCGCGCGGGTGGAAGCGTCGCACACCGACGGTCGGACTGTCATCACCGGTCCGGGCGGGAGTGCCGCCCCGCCAACGGCCGTGCCGTGCGCGGCGGGTGCGCTACGGCAGGCCGAGCAGCCGGGCCACCGCGCGCGCGGCCCCGGGACCGTCCGCGTGGACGGTGGTGATGCCCAGCTCCTCGGCCGGCCCCAGGTTCGGGAAGTGGTCGTCGACGAAGACGCACGCCCCGCCCGGCAGGCCGAGCCGCTCCAGGGTGAGCCGGTAGATGCCGGGGTCCGGTTTGGCCAGGCCCACCTCGCCGCTGATCACCCGCACGTCGAAGAGGTCCCAGACGCCGGTGACGGTGTACGGGTTGTAGGGGTCGAGGCCGTAGGAGTTGGAGAGCAGCGCGACGGAGAGGCCCGCCGCACGGGCCGCGCGCACCAGCCCGACCATCGCGGGGGCGGCCCGCACCCCGGCGTGGGCGCGGCCCATGAGGTCCTCGGGCTCGACGCCGGCGCCGATCAGCTCCGCGGTGCGCCGGTTCCACTCCCGCTGCGACAGCCGGCCGAGTTCGAGTTCCCCGTACAGCGCCCGCCCCGCCGGGTCGTCCACCAGGGCGCGCCGCCAGCTGTCCGCCGGCAGGCCCTGCCGGGCGCACCACTCGCGCACGGACGCGCCGAGCGGTGTGGTCAGCACACCCGCGAAGTCCACGATCAGGCCCCGGTAGGGCGGCGTCCGCCCGTCCGCGCCCCGGCCGGCCGGGGTCATCCGGCCACCGCCCCGCGCGGGCGGCGGCGGACGGCGCGGGCCCGGCCGCGGCGGCCGGCGGCGCCCCCGCCGCGGCCCTCCTGCTCGACCCGGCCGTCGCCGGTCACCCGCAGGGCGACCGGGGCGGTGCCGGCGGAAACGGCACCGGCGAGGCCGAGAACCGCACCGTCGCCGGCCCGCGCCGGCTCGTGGAGATCACGGATGGTCACCCGGCCCAACCTACTGGACGCCCCGGCCGGAGTCCGCGGAACGGAAACCTCACCGCTTCCCGGGTCCGGACCTCGGTGAAGTCCGGGAGGATCCGGTGGAGTTCGTCGGCCGTGAAGGCGAGCCCGCCGGTCGGCCGTCCGTCGTGGTCACGCCGCGGCGCGATCGTACCGGGTACCCCGGGGCAGGTGCTGTCGCCCGTGCCGTGACGGATCCCGGATGCCGAACCCGTGACCCGGCGGCCGCCCTCTTCCGCCGCCCGGCCGCCGGCGAGGCATGCGGGAGCGCCGGTCGGGGGTAGTAGTAGGGCGGGGGCGCGCGGGTGCACGCCCCCGCCGGGGTGGGACGGGGCCGCACGGCGGCCGGCCCGTGGCGCGGGACCGAGACGAGGGGACGGGACGAGATGTCCGCCGACGAAACGCAGTGGGACGACGCCGTCGCGCGCGGACTGGGCTTCCTGCAGAGGTCGCTGGGGCCCGACGGCCTGCCGTCCGCGCGGCCCGGCCTCGACCCGGAGCTGCGCACGCCGCTCACCGGTGCCGAGGCGCGCCGGCGCCTGCTCGTCAAGCACGGGGTGGACCTCGGGTTCGATCCGGACCGTGAGGGCTTCTCCGCGATGTGGGGCCTGGCGCTGCTGCGGCCGGACGCCGAACGGCCCGAGGAGCGCGCGCTGGTGGCCGCACTGGCGGCACAGGTCGCCCGCTACCGCGAACCGTCCGCCGAGCGCTACCGCGCCTTCCCGCCCGGCCTGCCGTTCCCCGCCGACACCGACAGCACCGCCGTCGCGCTGTCCGGGCTGGCCCGGCACGGGCTGCTCTCCCCGGAACGGCTCGCCGACACCGCCCGGGAGCTGCTGGACACCCGTTTCGGCCCGGACGACGGCCCGGTCCCCGCCTACTGGGAGGACAGCGACCCGACGGCCTCGCGCGGGCGCGGGTTCGACGCCGTCGCCGCCGCCAACATCCTGTTCGCGCTCCATCTCCCGGGCCCGGCTGGTCTGTTGCCGCACCCGGCGGCCGAGGCGACGCTCCGGTACGTCCACGAGCACCTGAACGGCCCGCGCACCGGCACCCGGCACTACGCCTCCCCGGAGGCCTTCCTGCACTCCGCCGCCCGGGCCGCCACCGTCGTTCCCGGGCTGGCCGCCCCGGCCCGGCGGGCGGTCGAGCACGTCACCACCCAGTTCGCCGACACCCCGTTCGAGCTGGCGCTGCTGGTGCTCGCCGACGAGTACGCCGGTCTCACCGCCGAACTGCCCGAGCGGCGGCGCCGACTGGCGGCGGCGCAGCTCCCGGACGGCTCCTGGCCGGCCGCCGGGTACTTCCGGTTCGGGCGGCTGCCGCTGCACTTCGGCTCGCCGCACCTCAGCACGCTGTTCGCGCTGCGCGCCCTGCGTCCGGAGACGGCGCCGCAGGCGTGAGCGGCCCGCTCCGGGGCGCGCGTCACGGCCCCGGAGCGGCACCGCCTCCGCCGCATCACGGCCCCGGCGAGGCGGCCCCGCCGTCGCACAGGCGGCGCAGCAGCCTGTCCAGGTCCAGCCGGGTGCGCTCCCGCCCGGTCGGCACGAGCCGTTCGGTGCGGGCGAGGAAGGCGCGGACGGGCTCGGCCGGGGCGCGCAGCAGCACGCTGCCCTCCTCGCCGGTGAGGGTGATGAAGACCGATCCGGCGCACGACCCGACGCCCGGATGGACCGAGACGCTGCCGATCCCGGACCGGGCGCGCAGACCACCGGCGAGCAGCTCGCGGGCGAACACCCAGGTGATGGGCGTGGCGGAGTCGACGTGGTTGTCGAGGGCGACGGCGTAGGGATCGGCCGTGTGGTAGCGCAGCCGGGCGGGGACGGAGACGGTCAGGCCGGGGCGGACGACGACCCGGAGGTCGAGCGCGAGGACGCAGCCCTCGCCCGCGGCGCGCTGCGGGGGAACGCGCGGGGTCTCGTGGACCATCACCGCCCCCGGGCGGCGGTCGGGGCGGAACAGGGCACCGGAAGGGCGGCACGGGCTCGCAGAATCGTTTCTTCACAACCGCGACGGGCGGCAAGGTCTGGGCTCACGACAGGAACAACGAGCCACTCCGGGTTCGGCAACCCGCACCGGGGCCCGGTCACCTCGGCGGCCCACGGCGACGGCCCCGCCCGGCCGTTCGCCACCGGGTCCTCCACCGGATCCGGCCCGGCCCGCGCACGCGCCGCGGGCACGCGCCACGTGTACGTAACAACCCATCAACAACCGCCCCACCCCGGGCGGGAGGTGCACCGGGCGAGCGCCTACCGTGGGCCCCGGAAAGGGGACCACATGACCGCCAACTCGCCCGTGCCGCAGGGCAACCGCTGCCTCCTCGACCCCGCCCGCCCGTTCTCCGAACGGGTCGCCCGGCTGATCCGTTCCTGGGAGGACGACGGCCGGGCCGACTACCGACTGGTCGACGGGCGGGCACTGCTCGCCCTCTACTGCTGGCACCTGGACGCCACCCGCCGCGGCACCGCCGGCGGCGACCCCGCCACCACGGCCTACGTCGCCGCCGCCTTCGCCGCCAACGGGGGCACGGACGGCTGGGACGCGCTGCTGCGCGAACGGGCCGACTGCACCTGCCACGGCCAGAGCTGGCGGCTGGAGAACATCTCGATCTGTCTCGGCTGCCTGCGCTACGTGTGCTACCGGGTCGACGGCCCCTGCTGCCCCGACGCCCGCATCGTCGGCTGAGACCGGCGGGCCGGGGCACGGGCCGGACGGACGGCGCCGGGGCCGGTGAGGCGGGCCGGCCGGCGTCAGTCCCGCCCCGCCCCCTCCTCCTCCCCCGTCAGCAGCCCGGCCAGCAGTGCGGCGGGCCCCTCCGGCAGGGCGCCGTGGACGAGTTCCGTCCGGTGCACCAGCCGCGGCGCACGCACCGGCACGGCCGTCACCCCCGGCGCACCCGCCGGGACGGCGGCGGGCAGCAGCGCCAGCCCGTGTCCGGCGGCGACCAGGACGAGCAGCCCGCGCACATCGGTCCCCAGGTAGCGGGCGGCGGGCCGGTAGCCGTCGACGGCGGTGGCGGCCCGCAGCCGGGCCGCGGTCGGCGCCAGGGCGGGCGCGTCCAGCCAGCGGGCGGCGGACAGGTCGGCGAGGTCCAGACCGGACCGCCCCGCGAGCGGATGCCCGGCCGGCACGGCGACGGCGAGCGGCTGCTCCGCGACGGCGACGGTCGCCAGCGGGCCGACGTCCGGGAGCGGCAGCGGGTCGCTGGGGGCGGCCGGGCCGTCGACGAGCGCGAGATCGACGGTGCCGGTGGCGACCTCGGCGGGCAGGGCGTCCTGGGCGACCACCCGCACCGTCAGGTCCACCGCCGGATGAACCAGGCGCACCCGGGCGAGGGCGCGCCCCAGTTCCGCCCCGACCGCCAGCGGAGTGACCCCGACCGTGAGACGGGCGCTCGCGGCACCCGCCAGGCGCGCGATGTCGGCGCGCGCCGCGTCGATCCTCAGCAGCAGCGCGGAGGCGTGCTCCAGCAACCGCGCGCCCGCCTGCGTCGGGCCGACCGGCCGGCGGTGCAGCACTGCCGTGCCGAGGTCCGTCTCCAGCGCGGCGATCTGCTGGGAGACCGCGGACTGGGTGTAGCCGAGCTCACGGGCCGCCTCGGAGAACGAGCCCAGCCGGACCACGGCGACGAAGGTCCGCAACTGCTGCGGCTCCACGCACCATCACCTCCACTGATCGAAGGGTAAGGAATCATCGTTGGCACTGATCCCGCACCGGCGGTCAGGATAGCCGCATGACGCACCCCACCCCCCGCCTCGCCCTCGTCGGCGACCGCTCGGCCGCCGTCCGCTCGCACGCCCGGATCCCTTCCCTGCTCGACGCGCTCGCCGGCCGCGAACAGCTCGTCCTCGACGCCTACTGGATCCCCACCGGGGACGCCGCGGCCCCCGGCGCGCTCGACGGCTTCGACGCGGTCTGGCTGCTGCCCGGCAGCCCCTACCGCAGCGAGGACGGCGCCGTGGCCGCCGTCCGCACCGCCCGCGAACGGCGCATACCCTTCCTCGGCACCTGCGCGGGCTTCCAGCACGCCGTCCTGGAGTACGCCCGCCACGTCTGCGGGATCGGCCGCGCCGCCCACGGCGAGAGCCACCCCGGGGAGGAGGACCTGGTGATCGTGCCGCTCAGCTGCTCGCTCGTCGGACACGAGGGCGCCATCCGTCCGACGCCGGGCTCGCTGGCCGAACACGTCCTCGGCGCGGCGCGCACGACCGAGCGGTACCACTGCGCGTACGGGCTGAACGAGGCCTACCTGGAGCGGCTGCGGGCGGGCGGCCTGCGGTTCACGGGCGCGGACGACTCGGGCGAGCCGCGGATCCTGGAGCTGGCCGCACGGGAGCACCCGTTCTTCCTGGCCGCGCTGTTCCAGCCGGAGCTGGCGGGGGACGGCACCCGGGCCCACCCGATGATCCGCGCCTTCGCCGCCGCCGCGGTCGCCCACGCCGCCGGCCTCCCGGAGGCGGCACCCGCGGCCGGCTGAGCGGCGGCCGGCCGGACCGCCGGGGACCGTCCGCGACGGCCCTCGGCGGCGGCCCTCAGCGCCGGGCGGCCAACTGCTCCCACACCGCGGCGACCCGGGGCGCCAGCTCCTCCAGCGTCCCGCTGTTGTCGATCACCAGGTCCGCGATCGCCAGCCGGTCGGCCCGGCTCGCCTGGGCGGCCATCCGGGAGCGGGCCTCCTCCTCGGTCATGCCGCGCAGCCGGACCAGCCGCCCGATCCGTACCTCGTCCGCCGCGTCGACCACCACCACCAGGTCGTACAGCGGTCCGAGCCCGTTCTCGGCCAGCAGCGGGACGTCGTGCACCACCACCGCGTCCGGTGCGGCCGCCGCCTCCAGCTCGGCGGACCGCGCCCGGACCAGCGGGTGGACGATCGCGTTCAGCGCCCGGAGCCGCTCCGGGTCGGCGAAGACGACCGCGCCGAGCGCCGGGCGGTCCAGCGAACCGTCCGCCGCCAGCACACCCGCGCCGAACTCGGCGGCCACGGCCGCGAGGCCGTCCGTGCCGGGGGCGACCACCTCGCGGGCGATCACGTCGGAGTCCACGATCACCGCTCCGTGCGCGGCCAGCAGCCGCGACACCTCGCTCTTGCCGGCACCGATGCCGCCCGTCAGTCCGATCTTCAGCATGCCGTCAGGCTACCGGCGCGTACCGGGCGCCCGGCAAGGACCGGCCCGCCGCAGGGCGTTCAGCCCAGGTCGAGGCTCTCGCCCTCGCCCAGGGTCAGCAGCTCCGTACCGGTGCCCGGGCCGCCGGGTCCGACCAGCCGGGTGTGCACGGCGAGGCCGGCCGGGCTGAGCACCGCGTCGTGCACCGGGACGGCCTGCCGCGGCCCGGCCTCGCGCACGTAGTCCACCAGCTCGGCGACCTTGGTCCACGGTCCGGCGATCGGCAGCAGCAGGGTGTCCACCGGGTCCGGCGGCACGGTCAGCGCGTCACCGGGGTGGAACAGCCGCCCGTCGAGGAGGAAGCCGATGTTGCGCACCCGGGGGATCTCCGGGTGGATGACCGCGTGCCACTCCCCGTGCACCGAGATCCCGATCCCGCCGACCTCGAAGGCGTCGTCCTCACCGACCGCGGTCACCCGCCGGGCCACGCCGTCCAGCGTCCGCGCCACGTCCGGGTTGGTCCACACCCGCAGCCCCGGGTCCGCCTCCAGCGCGGCCCGCAGCCGGGCCTCCTCGAAGTGGTCGGCGTGCTCGTGGGTGATCAGGACGGCGTCCGCACCCGCCAGGGCGGCGGGGTCGGTGAACGATCCGGGGTCGACGACGACGGTCGTCCCCCCGTGCTGGACGCGTACGCAGGCATGTCCGAACTTGGTGATCCGCATGGCTCAGCACGGTACTCCGGCACCACCCTCACGTCCCGGTGCCGACCAGCTCCTGCGCGGGCCGCTGGACCGGCAGCACGGCCGGCCCGATGTCCGGCAGGTCGACGTGCTCGCTGAGCCCGAAGCGGTCGTGCAGCCGGCGCAGCGGGGCCGGGGCCCACCAGTTGAACTCACCGAAGAAGCTCATCGCCGCGGGCACCAGCAGGCAGCGCACCAGGGTGGCGTCCACGGCCACCGCGACGGCCAGCGCGATGCCCATCTGCTTGACCATCAGCATGTCGCCGAGGGCGAACCCGGCGAAGACGATCACCATCAGCAGCGCCGCCGAGGTGATGATCCGGCCGCTGCGCTGGACGCCCAGCTCCACCGCCCGGGTGCAGCTGTGGCCCTTGTCCCGGAGTTCCTTGATCCGGGCGAGCAGGAAGACCTCGTAGTCCATCGACAGACCGAAGGCGAAGGCGAACACCAGGACCGGGATGAAGGTCTCCAGCCCGCCGGTCGGGCTGAACCCGAGCGCCCCGCTGAACCAGCCGTCCTGGAAGACCAGGGTGAGCGCGCCGAGCGAGGCGCCCAGGGAGAGCAGGTTCATCAGCAGGGCCTTGACCGGCAGCACCAGCGACCCGGTCATCAGGAAGAGCAGGATCAGGGTGCCGAGGGCCACGAGGCCGAGCGCGATCGGGCCCCGGGTGAGCAGTTCGTCCTGGAAGTCGACCACCGAGGCCGCCCCGCCGGTCACGTGGGTGGTGAGCCCGCCCCGGTCGGCGCGCAGCTCCTCCACCACCTGCTTGGCCTGCCCGCCCTGCGGGTCGCCGTGCACCAGCACGTCGATGGTGGAGACGGTGTCGCTCACCGGGGTGACGGCGCGCACGCCGCTGACGCCGGGCAGCTGGGCCACCACGTCGTCCGCGTACGCCTGGGCGACCGTCGCACCGCTCTCCACGACCACCGTGACCGGGGCGGCCGAGGCCTGCGGGAAGCGCTGGTCGATCGTCTCGGCGACCTGCCGGCCGGCCGAGGAGGCGGGCAGCACGGCCGCACCGGAGTTGCGCATGTCGGCGTGCAGGAACGGCGCGCCCGCGGCCATCAGCAGCGCGGTGCAGACGAGCGCGACGGGCACCGCCCGCTTCTGGACCCGGCGCACGGTCCGGCTGAAGAAGCCCTCGTCCGGGACGGGCGCGGTGGGCGTCCTGATCCGGGGCCCGGCGAAGCCGAGCAGCGCGGGGATCAGGGTGAGCGCGGCGGCGACCGCGATCACCACGACGCTGACCCCGGCCGCGGCGACGGCGCCGAGCACCGGGCTGGTGAAGACGAACAGGCCGGAGAGCGCGACGGCGACGGTCAGTCCGGAGAAGGCGACGGTGCGGCCCGCCGTGGCGGCGGTCCGTTCGACGGCGGCGGCGATCGACGCACCGTGACCGCGTTCCTCGCGGAAACGGTTCACCATGAGCAGCGCGTAGTCGATGGACAGGCCGAGGCCCAGCACGGTCGCGATCGGCAGCACACTGGTGTCGATGTCCATGATCCGGCTGAAGCCGAACATGGCCAGCAGAGCCCCGCCCACCGAGGCGACGGCGCCGATCACCGGCAGGCTCGCGGCGGCCAGCCCTCCGAAGACCAGGACCATGACGATCAGGGTCACCGGCAGGGTGACGATCTCGCCGAACCTGGTGTCCTTCTCGGTCTGCTTCTTGACCTCGTCCTGGAGCACCAGGTCGCCGCCGACGGTCACCTTCGCGCCGTCGGCCTGAATGGCGGAAAGCCGCTGGGTCACGGCGGTGGTCTGGGCCGACGTGCCGCCGTCGGACATCCGCACCGAGATCAGGCTCGCGGTGCCGTCGGCCGAGCGCAGCGCGGCGGAGCCCGGGCCCGGCCCGTAGGCGTCGGCGGCCGAGGAGACCCCGGGGAGGGCGGCGATCTCGGCGGTGGCGCGGGTCACGGCGTCCCGGACGGCCGCGTCGTCCACGGGCCGGCCGTCCACCACCGCGGTGACGGTGCCCGTCGCCGGGTCGGCGGCGGTGACGACGGCGCTGCCGCGGTCCGCCTCGGCGGCGGAGGAGGAGGCGCCGGCCACCGAGCCCTCGAAGACCCGCCCGCCGATCAGCACGCCTATGACCAGGACCACCGCCCAGAAACCGAGCACCCAGCGCCGCTGCCGGTAGCAGAACCGGCCGAGGGCGGCGAGGCGTCCGGCGACCCGGGGATCGGCGGACGGGCGGGGGGAGGCAGGAGCGGAAGTCACGGCGGAGCGACGGCGCATGTGCGGGGGGTGCCTAGCGTGCGGGGCCGGGTGAGCGGCCCATCGGGCAACTCCCCCCAAGGTAGGTCCTTGGTCCCGAATCACCCAGAGGGAATGGATGAGCCCCTTATCACAAAAATTCTCCGCATAAGGAATAAATAATGAAGGTCGAAAAACAATGAACCCCGCCCGGAAATCGGGCGGGGTTCATCGATGACGCTATGCGCTAGTCACGCACCTGCGGGCCGGAGCTTCAGCTCTGGCCGCCGGCCAGCTTCTCGCGCAGGGCGGCCAGGGCCTCGTCCGAGGCCAGGGCGCCGGAGCCCTCGTCGCTGCTGGACGAGTAGGAGCCACCGGCGGCGGCGGCGACGGCGTCGCCACCCTCGGCAGCGGCCTCCGCGTCGGCCTCGCGGCTCTTGATGACCTGGGCCTGGTGCTGCTCGAAGCGGGACTGGGCCTCGGCGTACTGCCGCTCCCACTCCTCACGCTGCTTCTCGTAGCCCGCCAGCCAGTCGTTGGCCTCGGGGTCGAAGCCCTCGGGGTAGATGTAGTTGCCCTGGTCGTCGTAGGACGCGGCCATGCCGTAGAGGGTCGGGTCGAACTCGACCTCGGCCGGGTTGGCACCCAGCGCCTCGTTGGCCTGCTTCAGCGAGAGGCTGATGCGGCGGCGCTCCAGGTCGATGTCGATGACCTTGACGAAGATCTCGTCGCCGACCTGCACGACCTGCTCCGGGATCTCGACGTGGCGCTCGGCCAGCTCGGAGATGTGGACCAGACCCTCGATGCCCTCGTCCACGCGGACGAACGCACCGAACGGAACCAGCTTGGTGACCTTACCCGGGACGACCTGGCCGATCTGGTGGGTCCGGGCGAACTGCTGCCACGGGTCCTCCTGGGTCGCCTTCAGCGACAGGGAGACGCGCTCGCGGTCCATGTCGACGTCGAGGACCTCGACGGTGACCTCCTGGCCGACCTCGACGACCTCGGACGGGTGGTCGATGTGCTTCCAGGACAGCTCGGAGACGTGGACGAGACCGTCGACGCCACCCAGGTCCACGAAGGCACCGAAGTTGACGATCGAGGAGACGACGCCGGAGCGCACCTGACCCTTCTGGAGGGTGGTGAGGAAGGTCTGGCGGACCTCGCTCTGGGTCTGCTCCAGCCAGGCACGGCGGGACAGGACCACGTTGTTGCGGTTCTTGTCCAGCTCGATGATCTTGGCTTCGAGCTCCTTGCCCACGTAGGGCTGGAGGTCGCGGACGCGGCGCATCTCGACGAGCGAGGCCGGCAGGAAGCCACGGAGGCCGATGTCGAGGATGAGACCACCCTTGACGACCTCGATGACGGTACCGGTGACGATGCCGTCCTCTTCCTTGATCTTCTCGATCGTGCCCCAGGCACGCTCGTACTGAGCGCGCTTCTTGGACAGGATGAGACGACCCTCCTTGTCCTCCTTCTGGAGAACCAGGGCCTCGATGTTGTCGCCCACGGCGACGACCTCGTGCGGGTCGACGTCGTGCTTGATCGAGAGCTCGCGGGACGGGATGACGCCCTCGGTCTTGTAACCGATGTCGAGGAGAACCTCGTCACGGTCGACCTTCACGATGACGCCCTCGACGATGTCGCCATCGTTGAAGTACTTGATGGTCTCGTCAATCGCGGCGAGGAAGGCCTCCGCGTCGCCGATGTCGTTGACCGCGACCTGCGGGGTGGTGCTGAGGGAGGAGTCGGTGGGGCTCGTCATTAGGAAAAGGGCTCCGGTACGGACATGAAGTCGTAGGTAATGCCGCGCGGGGGGCCCGTATCGCTCCCACCGAAAGCCGGACAGCCAAGAACACGGCGCACCGGTGTTCCCGCATACACGGGAGAATCGGCGTCCGTCTTGCGACCGTGGGGTCTTCGACAGATGCGAGCGCGACCTGCTCCGTCCGAGGCGCGCAGGCCCGCAGCGCAACTTGTAGCATACGGGGACGGCCAGGCACGGTCAACGCCAACAACGGCAAGACGGTGGAGCCCGACACGGAACAGGCCATATCCTCCGATTGCGCACCTCATGGGTGGCGGCCGCAGGGGACCTCTCCCCGGATGCCACCGCCAGGACACCGGACCTCTCGGACCGGTGCGCGACAGCGGCGCTTCCGCAGACCACACCCTACGCGATGGGCCTTCTCACCGTGACCGGCACCCCCCTCCCCGACCCGCATGATCTTGACGAGGACGGCGACGACGCGGTAAGGCGGACCGCCGGCACCGGCGAGAGCAGCCGCGCCAGCCGCCACTGGTGGGACCGCAACGCGGACGAATACCAGGACGAACACGGCGAGTTCCTCGGTGACGACCGCTTCACCTGGTGCCCCGAGGGCCTCGACGAGGCCGACGCCCGGCTGCTCGGCGACGTCGCCGGCCGCAGCGTGCTGGAGATCGGCGCCGGCGCCGCCCAGTGCTCCCGCTGGCTGGCCGGCCGGGGCGCCCGCCCGGTCGCCCTCGACATCTCGCACCGCCAGCTCCAGCACTCCCTGCGGATCGACCTCGCCCGCGGCAGCGCACCCGTCCCCGTCGTCCAGGCCGACGCCGCCGTCCTGCCCTTCGCCGACGCCTCCTTCGACCTCGCCTGCTCCGCCTACGGCGCCGTCCCGTTCAGCGCCGACACCGCCGCGCTGATGCGCGAGGTGCACCGGGTGCTGCGGCCCGGCGGGCGCTGGGTCTTCTCGGTCACCCACCCGATCCGCTGGGCCTTCCCCGACGAGCCCGGCGTCGAGGGCCTCACGGCCGTCGCCTCCTACTTCGACCGCACCCCCTACGTCGAGCAGGACGAGGCGGGCCGCGCCACCTACGTCGAGCACCACCGCACCGTCGGCGACCGGGTCCGCGAACTCGTCGCCGCCGGCTTCCGGCTGGTCGACCTCGTCGAGCCCGAGTGGCCGGACGGTCACGAGCAGGAGTGGGGCGGCTGGTCGCCGCTGCGCGGGCGGCTGCTGCCCGGCACCGCCGTCTTCGTCACCGAGCGGGCCTGACGCGTGCACCCTTCCTGGCGCGAACTGCCCGTCCGCACCGCCCTGCCCGCCCTGCACCGGGCGCTCGGCGAGCACGGCACCGCCGTCCTCGCCGCCCCGCCCGGCACCGGCAAGACCACCCTGGTGCCGCTCGCCCTGGCCGGCCTGCTCGACGACGGCGCCCCCGTGCGCCGGGTGCTGGTCGCCGAACCGCGCCGGCTCGCCGTCCGGGCCGCCGCCCGGCGGATGGCCTGGCTGCTCGGCTCGGCCGTGGGCGCGGAGGTCGGCCTCACCGTGCGCGGCGAGCGGAAGGCGGGCCCCCGGACCGTGGTCGAGGTGGTCACCACCGGCGTGCTGCTCCAGCGGCTCCAGCGAGACCAGGAACTGTCCGGCGTCGACGTGGTGCTCCTCGACGAGTGCCACGAACGGCACCTGGACGCCGACACCGCGCTCGCCTTCCTGCTCGACGTCCGCGCCGCCCTGCGGCCCGACCTGCGGATCGTCTGCGCCTCCGCCACCTCCGACACCGCCGCCTGGGCCGAACTGCTCGGCGGGGCACCGGTGGTCGAGGCGCACGGCGTCTCGCACCCGGTGGAGACGGTCTGGGCGCCGCCCGCCCGCGCCGTGCGGCCCGCGCACGGGACCCGGGTGGACTACGCGCTGCTCGACCACGTCGCGGCGGTGGTGCGGCGGGCGCTCGCCGAGCGGGAGGGCGACGTGCTCTGCTTCCTGCCCGGCGTCGGCGAGATCGCCCGGGTCGCCGGACAGCTGGGCGGCGTGCCGGCGGACGTCCTGCAACTGCACGGCCGGGCCCCGCAGGCCGTCCAGGACGCCGCGCTGACCCCCGCGGAGGGGCGGCGCGTCGTACTGGCCACCGCCGTCGCCGAGTCCTCGCTCACCGTGCCCGGGGTGCGGGTCGTGGTGGACGCCGGACTCGCCCGCGAACCCCGCACCGACCACGCCCGCGGCCTGGCCGCCCTGGTCACCGTCCGCGCCTCGCTCGCCGCCGCCCGCCAGCGGGCCGGCCGGGCCGGGCGGGAGGCCCCCGGCACCGTCTACCGCTGCTGGCACGAGGCCGAGGACGCCCTCGCCGCGCCGTACCCCACCCCCGAGATCGCCCTCGCCGACCTGACGTCCTTCGCCCTCCAGGCCGCCTGCTGGGGCGACCCGGACGCCACCGGGCTCGCCCTGCCCGACCGGCCCCCGGCGGGCGCGATGGCGGCCGCCCGGCAGACGCTGCTCGCGCTCGGCGCGGTCTCCGCCGACGGGCGGGCGACGCCGCGCGGGACACGGCTCGCCCGCACCGGGCTGCACCCCCGGCTGGGGCGGGCCCTGGTGGACGGCGCGCCCGCGGTGGGCGCCCGCCGGGCGGCCGAGGTGGTCGCGCTGCTGTCGGAGGAGCCGCCGCGCGCCATGGGGGACGACCTCGGCGCGGTGCGACGCGCGGTGAAGGACTCCCGCGACCCCTACGCGGGACGCTGGCGCGAGGAGGTCCGCCGCCTCCTGCGCGCCGCCTCCGACGAACCCGCCACCGCGCTGGACGACGCCACCGCCGTCGGGCTGGTCGTCGCCCTGGCCTTCCCCGAGCGGATCGCCCGCGCGCGGGTGGAACGGCCCGCCCCGGGCGAGCGCAGCCCCTACCTGATGGCCTCGGGGACGGCGGCCGAACTCGCCCCCGGCACCGTGCTGGGCACCCTGCCCTGGCTCGCGGTAGCCGTCGCCGACCGGCCCGCCGGCGCGCACTCGGCCCGGGTGCTGCTCGCCGCCGCGCTGGACGAGGACACCGCCCGCCGGGCCGGCGCGGCGCTGCTGGCCACCCGCGCCGAGGTCCACTGGGACACCCGGCGCGGCGACATCGTCTCCCGCCGGGTGGAGTCGCTGGGCGCCGTGGAGCTCGCCGGGAAGCCCCTCACGAACCCCGACCGGGCCCTCGTCCGCGCCGCCCTCCTCGAAGGCCTGGCCCGCGAGGGCGTCGGTGCGCTGCTGACCTTCCCGTCCAACCTGCGCGAGCGGCTGGCGTTCCTGCACACGGCCATCGGCGCCCCCTGGCCCGACGTCTCCGACGCGGCCCTGCTGGACCGCGCCGAGGAGTGGCTGGAGCCCGAACTCTCCCGCGCCCGCCGCCGCGCCGACCTGGCCCGCCTCGACACGACCGCCGCCCTCCAGCGCCTCCTCCCCTGGGCGAGCGGACAGGCCGGCCGCTTGGACGAACTCGCCCCGGAACGCGTCACCGTGCCCACCGGCTCGAAGATCCGGGTCGACTACAGCACCGAACGGCCGGTACTGGCCGTCAAGTTGCAGGAGCTCTTCGGCTGGAGGGCAACCCCGGCGCTGGCCGGCGGCCGCACACCGCTGACCATCCACCTCCTCTCCCCCGCCGGCCGCACCGCCGCCATCACGGGAGACCTGGCGTCCTTCTGGCACAACGGCTACCCCGCCGTCCGCGCCGACCTGAGAGGCCGCTACCCCCGCCACCCCTGGCCCGAGGACCCGACCACGGCGCAGCCCACGAAGCGCACCAACGCAAGGAAGTGAAGCCGCAGCCGGAAGCGGGGCCACGGCCGACCGCCCCGAAGGGCCGTCGGGGCTTGCCGACACATTGCTCGACTGGTTCGTCCGCACGCCCTCCGACGAAGGAGCCCTCCGTCCCGGAGGCCGGAACGGCTAGCGCACCACGGGAATCACTCCCGAACGCCAGTCGGCCAGGCGCCTGCGGATGTTGGACACCATCGGCAGCCCGTCCGTCTCGACCGGGGTGAACCACGCCACCTCGTGGGATTCGTCGGACACCCGCAACTCCCCGCCGAGCGGACGCCCGAGGAGGCAGATCGAGAACTCCTGCCGGACCTCGCCGTCGTCGTACGCGAAGACGTGCCGGGGGTCGGTGTAGGTGCCGACGATCCCGGTGATCTCGATGTCGATGCCGGTCTCCTCCCGCGTCTCACGGATTCCGCACCCCGCGATCGACTCCCCGAGGTCCATCCGGCCGCCGGGCAGGGCCCACATCCCGTTGTCGGTGCGGCGCTGGAGGAGGACGCGGCCCGCGTCGTCCACGACGACCACGGACGCGGCCGGGACCAAGGAGTTCACCTCGGGAGCATCGGGGTCGTCCTCGTAGTCACGCCTGGCCACGGTGCACCGCTTCCGCCGTCGTAGTCATCCGCACATCGCACCCATCCACCCCAAAGTCCTCGGCGTGACCGGCGAAGCGGTCACGCACACCGTTGTCCCGGGGCGTTTGAAGTACATCACCGGAGCGTGGCAGCCGACCCCACCGGCATCGAGGCCCCCGCCGCCCCTCGGCCGGAGGACGCCAATGCCGCGGAATCCACCAGACGCACCCGCGCAAGGAAGTAGATCTCAGGAGGGAACCCGGGTCCCGCCGCCCCGGCCACCGGCGGCGGGGGCCCCCGTGGGGGCGGGGTGTTATAAACCAAAACCAGCCCCCCAGACCAATAACAAAAGGGGTTTGCGGC
>NZ_JBHJRC010000075.1:0-30065 GCF_042261735.1 Kitasatospora sp. NPDC056327
CGGTCCCCTCGTCCGGACGAGGGGACCGGCGGTCGCGTCGGCCGGGAGGCCGGTCACGCCTTGTGCGAGGACTCCAGGTGCGCGAAGACCACCACGTTGTCGAGGTAGTCCTTGCGCTTCTTGTCGTAGGTGCCGCCGCAGGTGATCAGCCGCAGCTGGGCGTCGGGCGTCCTCCCGTAGACCTTCTGGTCGGGGAAGGCGTCCTTGGCGAAGGTCTCGACGGAGTCGACCGCGAACACGGCGACCGTGCCGTCGGCCCGCTGCACCTCCACCTTGTTGCCCGGCAGCATCAGGCTGAGCAGCAGGAACACCGCCGGCCCCTTGGTGGTGTCGACGTGCCCGGCGACCACGGCGGCGCCGCGCTCGCCGGGGGAGACGCCGTCGCGGTACCAGCCGACCAGGTTCTTGTCCTCCGGCGGCGGGGCGCCGAGCTGCCCGGCGGCGTTCAGGGTGAGCTCGGTGAACGGGGCGTCCACGTTGATCTGCGGGATCCGCAGCCGGGCCGGCTGGGAGCGCGGCAGCGGGGCGGCGGCCTTGACCGGCGCGGCGGGCGCACTTCCGGAGCCGGCCTCCGGAGCGGCACCCCCGCCGGGGACGGCGGGTGCGGCGGCGGCCGGGGGAGCGGCCTGCCCCGGGGCGGACCCGTCCGCCGGGGCGGAGTCCACCGAGTTGTAGATCAGCAGCAGACCGACCGCCGCGGCGCCCATCCCCGTGCGCAGCAGCCGGGACGTCCCGGGGAGCAGACCGGCCATCGTCGCTCGTCCTCCTCTTCACGGCCCCGTGCGTCGTACGCCGCGGGCCCGGCACGGCGAAGCGCCGCCCCGCGCGCCCCCACCGTGTCCGGCGCGCGGGGCGCGGGTCACGACCGGGAGGCGGCGGGAACGGCGCGGGGTCAGATGGCGGCGCCGGGCGCCGTACGACGGCCGCGGCGCAGCGCGACAGCGCCCGCCCCGAGACCGCCGAGCAGCAGGACCGCGCCGGAGGCGAGACCGCCGCCGGAGAGCGCGAGCCCGCCGCCGCCGGTGTGCACGCCGCCGTGCGGGGTCTTCTCCTCGCCCTTGCCCTCGGAACCCTTGCTCTCGGAGCCCTTGCCCTCGGAACCCTTGTGCTCCTCGGCGCCGGCGCTCTTCTGCTTCTCTTCCCAGGTCTTCTGGCCGTCGGCGGTGGCGGCCTTGTCCTGCTTCTCCTGCCAGGTGAGGTTCTTGCCCTGGTCGGCCGCGCCGTCCGCGTAGGCGAGCGGGGCGCCGACGGTGAGGACGGCGGCGACGGCGGCTCCGGCGAGCAGCGTGCGTGCAGAACGCATGATGATGATCCTTCCGGCGCGGTACCCACGATCGCCGACCCGTCGTCGGCGGGGGACTCGGAGGCGGGGCGCCTGATCCACCGTCAACCACCCTGACGGCCGCTGCCACCCGGGAACGGCGGTGCCGCCCCGGCGGGTGCGCCCTTCGGGTGGAGTCCCGGGCGTGTTCACCCGACTGCTCTGCTCGATCCGGGTGACCTGCGGTGACGTCCGCCCGGGACCGGCATCGCGGGCAGGGTCCGGGCCGGGGTGCGGGCGGGCGGCGGGCTCCCGCCGGCGTCGGCCGGCGTCGGCGCGGAGTGGCGGCGGAGGCCGGCGGGCAGACTCGGCGCATGGTCGAGATCTCGAAGGACGTCCGTGAGCGCATCGAGGCGGGGCACATCTGGTACGTCGGCACGGTCAACGCCGACGGGTCGCCGCACGTGAGCCCGATGTGGGTGGGGCTGGAGGGGGACCTGTTGCTCTTCAACACCTCCGTCGGACGGGTCAAGGAGCGGAACCTGCGGCGGGACCCCAGGGTCTGCCTGTCGCTCGCCGGTCCCACCGACCCGTACGACCGGGTGCAGATCCGCGGGCGGGTGGTGCGCTTCGTCGAGGGGGAGGAGGCGGAGCGGAACATGGACCGGCTGGCCCGCACCTACCTGGGTGCCGAGCGGTACGGCTGGGGCATCCCGGGGGAGCGGCGGGTGATCGTGCTGGTGGAGCCGACCCGGATCAGCCGGGTGTCCGGCGTCGAGCCGCTGCCGCCGGGCGCCCCCGGCGCGTCGCCGCAGGCGCGGGGCTGACCCGGGTCGCCGCGGTGCGGTGCGGGGCCGGCACCGTCGCTCGGGCCGGCCCGGGCCCTTCCTGAGCGTGGTGCTGGCCGGCCTCTCCGCGCGGTCCCCTCCCGGCCCCTTCACGCGGGCCCGGCCCTTCCGCCCGGGCCGGCCCCGGTTTCCGGCGCGGGCCCGTTCCGGGGCGTTCCGGCCGCGGGCCCGCCGGCACGGGACGGTTCGTCCGAGGACGGTGGCGGCCCGCGCGGGCCGGGCGCGGTCCGGGCGGGGCCGGGGAACCTGGTGCTCCGGGCCGCGTCTATCTTGAGGGACCACGGACACGAGAGGGGCGGGACATGGGCACGGCCGGACGGAAGGTGGCCGCCGCGGCGGCGACGGGGGTGCTGCTGGCGGCGTTGGCGGCGTGCGGTTCCTCCGGGAGCCCGGCGCGCTCCGGGGACGCGGCCGGGAGCGGGGCGGCGACGGCCCCGGCCGGCGCGGGGGCGACGCCGGACGCGGCCGCCGGCGGCACCCCGGGGGCGGGCGCCACCCCGGTCACCGGAGCGCCGCAGGACGGTGCGGCGGCCGGCGCGGCGGGAGGCGGCCCGGGAGGCGCGGCGACGGCGGGCGGCAGCCCCTCCGGCGGGGCCACCGCCCCGGGCGCGACGGCCGGTGCGGGGACGGCGTCCGGCGGCGGGTCCGCCGGAGCGGCGGGCGGGACCGGGGGCGGGCAGCCGGCCACCGGACCGGACTCCGACACCCTGCTGCTCGACTCCGCGCTCGTGGCGCGGCTCCTGCCCGACCCGGCGGCGATGACCGGCTGGGAGGAGGAGCGGCGGCGGGTCGACACCGCCGACCACGTCACCACCTGCACGGCCGCCGCGCCCTGCACCGGCAAGCCGCTGAGCGGGCAGGCCCGGTACGGCGCCGGCGAGACGACCGTGCGCTTCGGCGTCGAGACCCTGCCCGGCCGGGCCCAGGCCCAGGCACGTCTCAAGGAGGCGTACGCGGCCTACGGCGACACGGCCAAGTACGGCCCGGCGGACCTCGGTCTGCTGGGAACGGAGAGCCGTGCGTTCCAGGGGCAGTTGGCGGGCCGGGACGGTGTGGCCGTCGTGCTGCGCTCGGGGACGGTGGTGGCGACCGTCACCACCGAGGGCGGCCCGGTGGATCCGGCGGGCACCCGGCGGCTGGCCGCGATGCTGGTGCAGCGGATCGAACAGGCCCAGGCGGGCCGTACCCCCGACGCCGGGCTCGGCCGGGCCTGACCGCCGGCCCCGGCCCCGGCCGGCGACCGCGGACGCACGGAGGCCCCGGACCGGACCGAGGTCCGGGGCCGCCGCGAATCCGTCCGCGGTCCGTCCGCGACCGGCCCGGGTCACCGCCCGTCCGCCGTCCGTCCCGGCGGCCCGCGGGCCCGCACCGGCCTCTCCGGGGCCGGTGCGGGCGGGGCGTGAGGTGGTGCGCGGGGGTGCCGGTGCGTCCGGGTATCACGCCAGGGCCACGGACAGGTGACGCAACGTCAGCACTCCATGCGTTCCGGCCAAGTTGAGGGCCGGAGTCCGCTGGCGCGAAAGTGGTGGTCCGGATATCGGACGCCGATGTGGACGCCGGGTGACGGGACCCCGGCCGTCGCGATGCCGCTGGTCGTGCCCGCACCGACCGGGGCCGGGCCGGAGGCGCTCCGGTGGGGGTCGGGTGAGGGAAGGCCGGGGAAGCGGTGCTATCCGGCCGATTCCGGCGTCGGCCGGAATCCGGCCAACCGGTTGCCCGGTAGCGAAGCGGTAACCGAGAGTCGTACTGATGAACGACACGCCTCCCCGGTCCCGTACCGGTCCGTCGGCCCGTGACTTCCGGCTCCTGCTCTCGGGAGCCGTCGCGGCCCAGGCGGGTACCCAAGTCACCCTGGTCGCACTGCCGTTGGTGGCAGTGGTCGAACTCGACGCCACCCCGTTCCAGGTCGGTCTGCTGACCGCCGCGGAGACCGCCGCGTTCCTGCTGGTCGGTCTGCCGGCCGGCGCCTGGCTGGACCGGATGCGCAAACTGCCCGTTCTGGTCCGCTCCGACGTCCTGCGCTGCCTCGCCGTCGGGTCGATCCCGGTGGCCGCCGCGCTGGACGTGCTCGGTCTGCTCCAGCTCTACCTGGTCGCCCTGGTGACCGGGGTGGCGACGGTCTTCTTCGACGTCGCCCACCAGTCCTTCCTGCCGGTGCTGCTGCCCCGTGAGCGGCTGGTGGCGGGCAACGGCGCGATCGAGACCGTCCGTTCCTCCGCGCAGATCGCCGGACCCGGCCTGGGCGGCGGGCTGGTCCAGTTGCTCGGCGCGCCCCTGGCGATCGTCGCCGACGCGGCCGGCTACCTGGTCTCGGCGGTGCTGCTCGCCCGGATCCGCGCCGAGGAACGGCTTCCGCCGGCCGAGCCCGGGCGTTCGCTGCGCGCGGAGGTCGCCGAGGGCCTGCGGTTCGTCCTGGGGCACCCGCTGCTGCGGGTGATCGCGGTCACCACCGCCGTCTCCAACCTGTTCAACGCCGTGCTGATGGCCGTGCAGACCGTGTTCTGGGTGCGGGTGCTGGACCTCTCGCCGGCCGCGATCGGGGTCCTGCTCTCGGTCTCCGCGTTCGGCGGGCTCGCCGGCGCACTGTGCGCGGGCCGCCTCGCCGCGCGGTTCGGGCAGGCCCGGGTGATCTGGCTGGCCCCGCTGGTCACCGGCCCGTTCGCGCTGCTCTGGCCGCTCGCCGACGGCGCCGCCGGGCCGGTGCTGTTCGCGGTCGGCGCGGTGGCGGTGCTGTTCGGCGCGGTGGTCTACAACGTCGCCCAGGTGAGCTTCCGGCAGAGCCTCTGCCCGCCCCGGCTGCTCGGCCGGATGAACGCCACCATCCGGTTCCTGGTCTGGGGCACCCTTCCGCTGGGCGCCCTGCTCGGCGGCACGGTCGCCGACGCGGCCGGCCCGCGGGCCGCGCTCTGGCTCTGCGCGGCGGGCCTCCTGGTGGTGCCGGTGCCGCTGCTGCTCTCGCCGCTGCGCGGACTGCGCGACCTGCCCGCCGGGCCGTCGGTGCCGCCGGCCGCGGAACCCGCCCCGGACCCCCTGGACATCCGAACTCCCTGAACCGAAGCGGAGAACCCTCCCGTGCACTCCAGCATCACGGCCGCCTACCTCACCCGCTACCGGTCCGTCGCCTCCGCCGTCACCGGCGCCGCCCCGGGGGAGCTGCTCCCGCTCACCGGTGCCCAGCGGCGCTTCCTGATCACCCGCCGGCGCGACCCGCACGCGCGGACCGACGTCGTCCCGCTGTTCTTCGCCTTCCCGCGCGGCACCGTCGACCCGGCCCGTCTGCGCCGCGCCGCCCTCCGGCTGGCGGAGCGGCACCCGGTGCTGCGCGGCGAGTTCACCGTGCTGCGCGGCACCCCGGTGCTGCGGATCGGCGAGCCGTCGGTCGAGGTGGCCCGGGTGGCCGTCGGCCCGGAGGAGGGCCCGGACGGCCCGCGGGGCCCGGAGAACCCGCAGGGCCCCGCCCGCGCGGCGCTGCTCCGGGCGCTGCTGAACTGGCCGGCCGACGGCCCGGTGCTCCGCCTGCTGCTGGCGGCCGGCCCGGACGACGAGGAGGAACTGCTCGCCGTGGCCCTGGACCACGCCGCCTGCGACGAGCAGTCGCTCGGCGTGGTCACCGAGGGCCTGAGCGCCCTGGACGCCGAGGAGGCCGCGGACACCGGCCCGTCGGCCGGGCCCCCCGCGGCCAGTGGTTCCCCGGCGTCCGTCGACGCCTACCGGGCCGTGGTGGAGGGGCAGTTGGCCGCTGAGGAGAAGGCCGCGGGGGAGGCCGCGCGGGCCCACTGGGCCGCCCGGCTCGGCGCCCTCGCCGACCCGCCGCCGGGCGTCCGTCCGGCCGGCGCGGCCCGGTCGACCGGTATGGCCGCCGAGCGGCTGCCCGCGGTGACCGGGGCCGCCCGCGGCGGCGTCTTCCCCGCGCTGCTGGACGCCGTGGCCGCCGCCGCGCACCACCTCGACGGCGGGGGCGGGCGGGTGCTCGCGCTCGGCTACCCGTGGGGCGGCCGGCCGGAGGGTGCGGCCCCCGTCCTGGGCTGCTTCCTCAACACCCTGGTGCACCCGGCTCCGCCCGGCCCGCCCCGCGGCCTCGACGGGCTCGGCGCCGACTGGTGGGACGACCTCGACCACGCGGACACCCCGTTCGACGAGGTGGTGCGGGCCGCCCGGTCGGCCGGCGCGAGCTGGTCGGGCGCCCTCGACGGCCTGCTCACCTTCGAGGACCTGCACCGCCGCCCGCCGCTGGTGCTCGGCGGGACGGCCGGGCGGGAGGTCCACCTGGCGGGCCGGCCGCTGGCCACCCCGGTCGCGGTCTCCGCCTCGCACGGCGAGGACCTGCTGGTCCGGCTGGCCTGGGACCGCGAACGCCACCCGGACGCCCGGGCGGAGGAGGCCTTCGCGGTGCTGCTCGCCACCCTGCGCCGCCACCTCGGCGCGGCTGCCTGACCCACCCGCCCCGGCTGCCCGGCGCACCCGGCCCCCGACCACCACCCTCCGGCCCCGACCTCTCCCTCCGCCGGCCCACCCGACCCGCGTCCGCCGTCGGCCCGGGCCCGTCCGCGGCCGGGACCGCCCCGGCCCGCCGCCCGGTCCGGCCCGTCGACCGCCCGCCCCGTGCCGCGCGCCGCCCCGGTGCGCCCCGACCACTCCGCCGCGCCCGCCACCACCCCCGGCGCGCCCGGCCGCGGCCGCCCCCGGGCGGTCCGCCCCTGTCACCGTCGAACCGAACAACAACCCGCCACCACAAGGGAGTTGCCCATGTTCGCACTGTCCTCCTCGCAAGAGATCGTCTGGCTGCACGAACAGATGCTGCCCGGCAGCCGTGCCTACAACTTCACCGCGGCCCTCGACCTCTGGGGCCCGCTCGACACCGAAGCGCTCCGGGCCGGCCTGACCGCCGTGCTCGCCCACCACCCCGGCCTCAGGCTCGAACTGGTCGAACGTGCCGAGGGGTTGCCGTCCCAGCGGGTCGGTTCCCGGACCGGTCCGAGGCTGCGCACCAGCGACCTGAGCTCCGCCCCCGACCCCGAGGCGGAGTTCCGGACGCTGCTCGCCGCCGAGGCCGAGGAGCCGCTGGACACCACCGAGGCCCCGCTGCTGCGCTGGCACCTGGTCACCCTCGGCACCGACCACCACCGCCTGATCCACGTCGAGCACCACCTGGTGCACGACGGCCACTCCTTCGCGATCCTGCTGCGAGACCTCTTCACCGTCTACCGCGCCCACGCGCTCGGCGGGGCGGAGAACGTCGCCCTGCCCGCCGCCCCCTCCTACGAGGAGCACGTGCGCGCTGCCGAGGCCGTCCGCGCGGCCGGGCGGGAGCGCGGACTCGCTTACTGGAACCGCGAGTTGGCCGACGCCCCGGCCGACCTCGCACTGCCCGGCCTGGCCCGGCCCGGCGCACGCCGCCGCCACCGGGGCGGCCAGCTGCGCCAGTCGGTCGGCGCCGACCTCGCCGAGCGGCTCCGCGAGCGCGCCAAGGCGGACGGGCACACCCCGTTCTCCACCCTGCTCACGCTCTTCGCCGAACTGCTGCGCCGCCACAGCGGCCGGCCGGAGCTCGTCGTCGGCACCGCCGTCGGCAACCGTCCGCCCGGCTTCGAGGGCACCGTCGGCATGTTCGTCAACACCGTGCCGCTGCGCCTGCGGCTCGACCCGGCCGCGCCCGGCACCGAGGCGGTCGACGAGGTGACCGACGTGCTGTTCCGTGCGCTGCCCCACCAGGACGTGCCCGTCCAGGAACTGACGCGCGCGCTCGGCCGGCACACCAGCGGCGCGGACAACCCGCTGTTCAGCGTGATGTTCAGCGCGCACGACGCCCCGCTGCCCGACGTCCGGGTGCCCGGCCTGGAGATCTCGCTGTACGAGGGCTTCAACACCGGCACCACCCGCTTCGACCTCGACGTCGTCCTGCTCCCGGACGACCGCCGGGTGGTCGGCGAGAAGCACGGCGCGGCCGGCATGACCCTGGTCTGGGACTACGACGCCGACCTGTTCGGCGAGGAGATCGCGAGCCTGCTCGCCGAGCGGCTGCTCGACCTGCTGCGCGGCTACCTGGACGGTCCGCAGGGCCCGCTCGCCGGCCTCGCCCCCGTCCCGGCCGCGGACCTCGCCGCCGGGCCCGCCGCCCCCGAGCCGGCCGGCCTCGACCCGGCCGCGGCCCACGACCCCACCGCCCTCGCCCTGCTGGCGGGCACCGAGCGGCTCAGCTACGGCGACCTCGACCGGCGGGTCGGCGAACTCGTCGAGCGCCTGCGCGCCGCGGGCGTGAGCCCCGGCCAGCCGGTCGCCGCCGTCCTGCCGCGCGGCGTGGACAGCGTCGTCGCCCTGCTCGCCTGCCTGCGCCACGGCGCGGTGCACGCCCCGCTGTCCGCCGAGGACCCGCAGGCCCGGCTCGCCCTGCTGCTGGACCGGCTCGCCCCCGCGCTCGTCCTGGCCACCCGGCAGAGCGCGCTCGCGCTGCCCGCCGACGTCACCCCCGCGCTGCTGGACGGCCCGCCGTTCCCCAAGGCCGAGCCCGCCGCCGTGCTCGACGGCGCCGCCTACGTCATCCACACCTCCGGCTCCACCGGCGTGCCCAAGCCGGTCCTGGTCGGCCGCGACGCGCTCGCCCGGTACACCACCGCGATCGCCGCCCGCTACGGACTCGGCCCCGACGACCGGGTGCTGCTGTTCGCCCGGCCCTCCTTCGACGTGGCCCTGGAGGAGGTGCTGCCCTCGCTGGTGGCCGGCGCCGCCCTGGTGGTGCCGCAGCGCGAGGTCCCGACCGGGCCCGAACTGGTCGCCGTGCTGGCCGCCCGCGGCGTGACCGTCGCCAACCTGCCCACCAGCTACGCCCTCGCCGTCCGCGCCGACCTGCGCGAGGCGCTGGCGGACGGCCGCTGGTCCCCGCGCCTGCTGGTGCTCGGCGGCGAGCGGCTGCCCGCGCGCGTCCTGCGCGGGCTGACCGACGGCACCGCCGTCACCGTGCTCAACGCCTACGGCGTCACCGAGGCCACCGTCACCTCCACCGTGCACGGGATCACCGCGGCCGATCTCGCCCCGGACGCCGCCGACGGGCCGCACGCCGCCGACGGGCCGGACGCCGGGACCGCCGCCCCGGACGCCGCCACCGACGTCGCCGAGATCCCCCTCGGCACCGAGCTGCCCGGCGTCCGGGTGCACGTCCTGGACACCGGCGGACAGCCGCTGCCGCCCGGCGCCGTCGGCGAACTCGCCGTCGGGGGCGCGGCGCTGGCGGACGGCTACCTCGGCCTGCCGGAGGCCACCGCGGCCCGCTTCGGCACCGTCCCGGCCCTCGGCGGCGAACGCGTCTACCGCACCGGCGACCTCGGCTACCGCGGCCTCGACGGCCGGCTGCGCTTCCTCGGCCGCCGGGACAACCAGGTCAAGCTGCGCGGCTTCCGGATCGAGCTGGAGGAGATCGAGGCCGCCGCCTCCGCCGAACTCGGCGGCCGCTCCTGCGCCGTCGTGCTCCGGCAGGACGACAGCGCCGGCCCCCGGCTGCTCGGCTTCCTCGACGGCGGACCGCAGCCCGACCAGGCCGCCCTGCACGCAGCCCTGGCCCGCCGGCTGCCCGCCGGTCTCGTCCCGGCGCACTGGACGGCCCTGGACGCCATGCCGCTGCTGCCCGGCGGCAAGCCCGACCGCACCGCACTCGCCCGGCTGGCCGCCGAGGCACCCGACAGCGCCGAACCGGCCGGGGAGGACGCGCCGCAGGCCTTCACCGACCAGGGCCAGGTGCTGATCGCCGAGGCCTGGCGCGAGGTGCTCGGCCACGACCGGTTCACCGCGGACTCGCACTTCTTCGAGGTCGGCGGCCACTCGCTGCTCGCCGCCCGGCTCGCCGCCTGGCTGGAGCCCCGGCTCGGCGCCCGGCCCCCGCTGCGCACCCTCTTCCAGCACCCCGTCCTGGCCGACCAGGCCCGCGCCCTGACCGGAGGCCGGCCGTGACCACGACCACCGCCGCCTCCGGCGGCCTCTCCGCGCCGTCCGCCGTCCTCGAAGCCGAGCACCGCGAACTCACCGACGCCTTCGAGAGCTTCGTGCGCCGCGAGCTCGACCCGCTGGCCGCCGAACTGGCCGAGTCCGCCGAGCAGCCGCCGGCCGACCTGCGGGCCTACGTCCGCAAGCGCTCGGCCGCGCTCGGCTTCTACGCCGGCGACTACCCCGAGGAACTCGGCGGCTCCGGCATGCCGTTCAGCGCCGTCGTGCTGCTCCACCACGCCGCCGGCCGCAGCGGCTGCGCGCTCGCGCCGTACGCGCTGGCCGGCTCCGACGGCCCCAGCCCGCTGCTCCGGCACGGCACCCCCGAGCAGATCGAGCGCCACCTCGTCCCGCTGGTCCGCGGCGAGCGCACCCGCTGCCTCGCGCTCACCGAACCGCAGGCCGGCTCCGACGCCTTCCGGCTCACCACCACCGCCGTCCGGGACGGCGACGGTTGGCTGCTGAACGGCCGCAAGACCTTCGTCAGCAACGCCGACCGGGCCGACCTCGTGCTCCTGGTCACCGCCACCGACCTCGGCGACGGCGCCGGGCCGACCGCCGGCGCCACCGCCTTCGTCCTGCCCATGGACCACCCCGGGCTGCGGATCGGCCAGCGCTACGAGGGCATGTCCGGCGAGCCGCTGTTCGAGCTGACCGTCGACCGCCTGCACGCCCCGGCGGCGGCCGTGATCGGCGGCGCGGACGGCGTCGGCGCCGCCACCGGCCTCGCCATGGACAGCCTCTCCCGGGGCCGCCTGGTGGTCGCCGCGATGTGCAACGGCATCGCCGAGTACGCGCTGCGGCTCGGCGTCGAGTACGCCCGCGAACGACGCGCCTTCGGGCAGCCGATCGGCGACTACCAGCACGTCCAGGACCACCTGGTGCGCACCCGTGCCGAGGTCGAGGCCGCCAAGCTGCTCACCCTCGCCTGCGCCCGGCTCGTCGACGAGGGCACCGAGGCCCCGGAGAACGCCGCGCTCGCCAAGCTGACCTCCTCGGAGACCGCCGTCCGGGCCGTGGACCGCTCGCTCCAGGTGCACGGCGCCACCGGCTGGGTGCGCGGCCACCCGCTGGAGTACCTCTACCGCTACGTCCGGATGACCACCATCATCGAGGGGACCTCCGAGGTCCAGAAGGTGATCGTGGCCCGGGCCATGGGCCTGGGCTGACCCGTACCGACGACCGCACACCGACGTCCGGAGGATCCCGTCATGACCACCGCCGTGCCCCGTCCCGTGCCCGCACACCTGCCCGGCCTCTCCGTCGCCCACGGCCGCCCGCACCGCGACGGCGCCGTCCTCGACCTCTTCACCAGCTGGGCCCGCCGCACCCCGCACGCCCCCGCGCTGACCGACGGCGGGCTGACCCTGAGCTACGCCGAACTCGACCGCCTCGCCGACGACGTGGCCGCCCGGCTGGCCGCACACGTCGGGCCCGGGGACCTCGTCGGCCTCTGCCTCGACCACTCCGCCGCCCTGGTCGCCGCCACCCTGGCCGTCGCCCGGCTCGGCGCCGTCCACCTGCCGCTCGGCCCGCGCCCCGGCGAGCGCCGGCTGCGGGCCGTCGCCGAACAACTGCGCCCCGCCTGCCTGATCGGCGACCCGGCCCTGCTGCCGCCCGCGCACCGGGACGGCCCGCACCAACCGCTCGCCGCCCCCGGCGCGACCGGGATCGTGGCCGCCTTCGCCGACCACCGGGGCGCCGGCGGCGAGGGCCCGGTCCGGGCCCCCAGGGGCGCCCAGTACACCGTGCTCACCTCCGGCTCCACCGGCCTGCCCAAGGCCGTCGCCGTCGGCCAGACCGCGTTCGGCGCGCTGCTCGCCTGGTACCGGGACCTGACCGGCCTCGGCCCCGGGGACCGTCACAGCCTGGTCATCGGTGTCGCCTTCGACCCGCACGTGATGGAGCTCTGGGCCGCCCTCACCTCGGGCGCGTCGCTCTGCGTCGCCCCCGAGGCCGTCCGCTGGGACCCGGCCGCGCTCACCGACTGGTGGCGCACCGCCGGGATCACCGTCGGCGTGCTGCCCACCCCGCTCGCCGAGCCGGTGCTGGACCGCCCCTGGCCCGACGGCCTGGTGCTGCGCCACCTGATGATCGGCGGCGACCGGCTGCGCCGGGCCCCCGGCCCGGACGTCACCGCGACCGTCCACAACGCCTACGGCCCGGCCGAGGCCACCGTCACCACCACCGTGCACAGCATGGCCCCCGGCGCCGGGCACGGCACCGGGGCGCCGCCGATCGGCCGCCCGATCCCCGGCGCGATCGTGCTGGTCACCGACGAGAGCGGCCGTCCGCTGCCGCGCGGGGAGGCCGGCGAGCTGCGGATCGGCGGCCAGGGCCTGGCCATCGGCTACCTCGACCCCGTGCTGACCGCCGAGCGCTTCGTCTCCGCGCCGGACACCGTCGACGGCACCGACCGGGTCTACCGCACCGGCGACCGGGTGCTGATGCGCGCCGACGGCGTGCTGGAGTTCCTCGGCCGGCTGGACGACCAGGTCAAGGTCAGCGGCCTGCGGATCGAGCCGGCCGAGGTCGAGGCCGCCCTCGAACGCGACCCCCGGGTCCGCCGCGCCGCCGTCGTGGCCCGCCCCGCCCCGGCGGGCGGCGCCCAGCTGCTCGCCTTCGCCCAGCCCGTCGCCGGTGGCGGCGCGCCGGACGCCGCCACCCTGCTGGAGGCGGTGCGGTCCTGGCTGCCCGAGCAGGCCGTGCCGGGTGTCCTGCGGCTGGTCGACGCCTTCCCGCTGGACGCCAACGGCAAGATCGACCGGGCCGCGCTGCTCAAGGCCGAGGAGACCGCCGCCCAGCAGGCCGGCCCGGCCGGCCCGGAGGCCGGCACGCCCACCGAGCGGACCGTGCTGCGGATCTGCCGGGAGCTGCTCGGCCGTACCGGTCTGACCCCCGCCGACAACTTCCTCGACGCGGGCGGGACCTCGGTGACCGCCGCCCGGCTGCTCGCAGCCCTGGAGGAGGAGTGCGGCGTACGGCTGCGGGCCCCGCTGCTGCTGCGCCAGCCGGACCTGGGCGCGGTCGCCCGGCTGATCGACGAGCGCCGCCCGGGCGCCACCGGCTGACCGGCCGGCGCCCCCTCCCTCCCGCCACCACCGCACGGCGCCCCGGCCCACCGCCGGGGCGCCCGGAAGGCTGACCACCCATGACCTCTCCCGCCACCGCCACCACCCCGGCCGGCACCGCGACCACCACCGTCCCGGCGCTGGTCGCCCGGCAGGCCGCCGAGCGCCCCGACGCACTCGCCGTCACCGACGGCACCACCGTCCTGACCTACCGCGAACTCCTCGACCACGCCCGCTCCCTGGCCGCCGCACTGACCGCCCGCGGGGTGGGCCCGGGTACCGCCGTCGGGGTGCTCTGCGCCCGCGCGAGCCGGGTGGTCGTCGCCCACCTCGCCGTCTGGTGGGCCGGCGGCCACGTGGTGCCGCTCGACCCCACCCACCCGGCCCCGCGCCTCACCGCGATGCTCGACGACGCCGGCGTCCGCCTCACCCTGGGGGACAAGGCCCTGCTCGCCGAGCTCGGCCTCCCCGAGGAGCGCGCCCTGGTGCTCACCGAGAACGGTCTGCCCGGCAGCGGTTCCGCGGCGGCCGACGGCACCCCTGCGCCCGTCCCCGCCGCCGACCCGGCAGCCGCCGCCGTCGTCTACTTCACCTCCGGCTCCACCGGCCGCCCCAAGGGCGTCCTGGTGCCGCACCACGCCGTCACCGCCCTGGTGACCGCCCCCGACGGGATCGTGCTGCGCCCCGGCGACCGCATGCTGCTGCGCACCTCCGCCGGCTTCGACCTGGTCACCCTGGAGCTGTGGGGCCCGCTGGCGAACGGCGCCGCACTCGCCGTCTCGCCCGCCGAACGGCCCACCGCCGAGGACCTCGCCCGCGACGTCGAACGGTTCGGCGTCACCCACGCCGTCCTCGCCACCGCCCTGTTCCACCAGCTCGCCGCCCGCCGCTCGCGGATCTTCGGCGTGCTGCGCACCGTGGTCGTCGGCGGCGAGGCACTGGCCGCCGAGCACGCGGCCGCCGTGCTGCGGACGTTCCCCTGGCTGGAGCTGGTCAACGGCTACGGCCCGACCGAGGCCACCACCTTCGCCACCCTGCACCGCGTCCGGCCCGCCGACTGCGCGGGCCCGGTGCCGATCGGCCGGCCGTTCGGGGGCACCGGGGCCGCCGTGCTCGACGAGGACGGCCGGCCCGTGCCGGACGGCGCCCGCGGCGAACTCTGGCTCACCGGACGGCTGGCGCTCGGCTACCTCGGCCGGCCGGAGCTGACGGCCGAGCGGTTCGTGGAACTCCCCGGCCCCGGCCGGGCCTACCGCACCGGTGACCGGGCCTCCCGGCGGCCGGACGGCACCCTGGAGTTCCACGGCCGGCTGGACGACCAGGTGAAGGTCCGGGGCTTCCGGATCGAGCCCGGCGAGGTCGAGCACGTGCTGCGGAGCCTGCCCGAGGTCGCCGAGGCGGCCGTCGTGGTCCGCCGGGCGGGCCGGGAGGACGCCGCGCTCACCGCCTGCGTGGTCCCCGCCGAGGGCGTCCGCCCGGCACCCGAGTCGCTCCGCCGGCAGCTCGCCGAACGGCTCCCCGCCCATCTCGTGCCGACCGCCTGGACGGTGCTGGAGGCCCTGCCGCTCACCGGCAGCGGCAAGGTCGACCGGCGCGCACTGGCGGCCGGGGACGGGCCCGCCGCGGACGCCGTGCCGGCCGGCCCCGCCGTCCTCGGGCCGATCGAGCAGGTCGTCGCCGCCGCCTGGTCGCGCGCCCTGGAACGCGAAGTGACCAGGCCGGACGCGGAGTTCTTCGCGGAGGGCGGCCACTCCCTGCTCGCCATGTGGGTGGTCGACGACCTCCGCGAGGACCTCGGCGTCGAGCTGCCGCTCGGCGACTTCCTGAGCCGGCCCACCGTCGCCGGCCAGGCCGCCCTGATCGAACGCGCCCTGCTCGCCGCCGAGTCCGCCGGACCGGAGCCCGCGCCCGCCGCCGCCACCGCGCCCGCCGCCGCGGACACCGCGCACCCCCAGGAGCCCACCCGATGACCGCCCCGCTCGACCAGGCCGAACTGCTCCGCCGCGCCCGCCGCCGCACCGCGGCCCCCGCGCCCGGCGACCGGACCGCCGGCCCGGTGCCGCGCGCCACCGGCCCCGGCCCGGCCCCGCTCTCCCACGCCCAGCAGCGGATGTGGCTGATGGACCGCCTCGGCGAGGGCGGCGCCCGCTACCACGTCCCGCTCGCCACCCGGCTGCGCGGCCCGCTCGACCCGGCCGCCCTCGCCGCCGCGCTGACCGGCCTCGCCGCCCGCCACGAGATCCTGCGCACCCGCTACGGCCGGGACGGCGACCGCCCCCACCAGGAGGCCGCGCCGCCCGCCCCGGTCCCGCTCCCGGTCCACGACGCCGCCCCCGGGGCCGCCACCGCCCTGCTGCACGCCGAGGCGGCCCGCCCCTTCGACCTCGCCACCGGCCCGGTCCTGCGCGCCCTGCTCGTCCGGCATGCCCCGGACGACCACACCCTGCTGCTGACGATCCACCACATCGCCGTGGACGGCGGATCCCTGCCCGTCCTCGCCGCCGACCTCGGCGCCCTCTACGCCGCCGCCGCCGAGGGCCGCCCGCCCGCGCTGCCCGAGCCGGACCTCCGGTACGCCGACTACGCCCGCTGGGAGCGCTCCCGCGACGACGGGCTCGCCGCGGCCGCCGCCGAACGGGCCGCCGCCCTCACCGGCGCCTGCCCACTGCCGCTGCTGCGCCCCGTCCCCTCGGGCACCCCCGGGCGGCGCGCCGTCCTGCACACCGTCCCGCTCACCGCCGGCACCATGGACGGGCTGCGTCGCCTCGGCGCCCGGCACGGGGCGACCGCCTTCACCGTCGTCCTGGCCGCCGCCTTCGCCGCCCTGCGCACCGCCACCGGCCGCTCCGACCTCGTCCTCGGCTGCGCCGGCGGCCACCGCCCCCGGCCCGAACTGCGCCGGCTGGTCGGCCTCCAGGTCAACACCCTGCCGGTCCGGGCCCACCTCCCCGACCCCGCCGGCGACCCCGCCTTCACCGAACTGCTGGCCGCCGTCCGCACCGCCCTGCTGGACGCCCAGGAGCACCACGAGGTGCCCTTCGACCTGATCGTCGAACACCTCGGCCCCGCCGCCCGCGACGCCGACGGCACCCCGCTGCTCTCCGTCAGCTGCGACCTGGTCCACCCGGCGGAGCCGCTGACGCTGCCCGGCCTCGCGGCGGAGGCCGTCGACATCGACCTCGGGCTCGCCAAGTTCGGCCTCACCCTCCTGGTCGAGGACGGCCCGCACCCGCGCTGCCTGCTGCAGCACGACCCGGCGGCGCTGGACGGGCCGACCGGCCGCCGGCTGCACACCGCCTTCGCCGAGCTGCTGACGGCCGTCGCCGCCGACGCCGACCGCCCGCTCTCCGCCCTCCCCGGCGAGCGCCTGGCCGCACCCGCCGGGCCCGGCCGGCCGGACCACCCCGCCGTCGCCGCCCTGCTCGCCGACCCCCGGGTGACCGACGCGGCCCTGCACCCCGCCGGCCACGGCCCGGCCCTCGCCTACGCGACCGTCCGCGGCCCGGTCGCCCCCAGCGGCGCCGAGCTGCGCTCCGCACTGCGCGGCAGGCTCGGCGGGAGCGATCCGCTCCCGCTCGCCGTCACCCTGCTGGACCGCATCCCGCGCCACCCCGACGGCACCCTCGACCCGGCCCGCCTGCCGGGGATCCCCACCGCCCACCTGGACGCCGTCCAGGACGCCTTCGCCGCACTGCTCGGCACCCGCCCGCCGGCCGACGGCGACTTCCTCCGGCTCGGCGGGCACTCCCTGCTGGCGGTGCAGCTGGCGGAACGGCTGCGGGCCGGCCTCGGCCTGCCCCTCACCGGCCTGGACGTGCTGGAACGGCGCACTCCGCGCGCCCTGGCCGGCCTGCTCGCCGCCCGCACCGCCGAACGCGGGGCCGCCCGGCGCACCACCGGCTCGGCGCCGCGCCCCGCCCGTACCGGTACCGTGCTGCTGACCGGCGCCAGCGGCGGCGTCGGCGCGGCCGTCCTGCAGGAACTCCTCGCCCAGGGACGCCCCGTCCGGGCACTGGTCCGCCCGGAGTCCGCCCACCTGGTGGCCGGCACCGGCGTCGAGATCGCCGAGGGCGACCTCGCCGACGTGGACGGCCTGCGGCGGGCCGCCGAGGGCGCGGACACCGTGATCCACGCCGCCTGCACCTTCACCGAGCACGCCGTCGACGTCGCCGCGATGCGCGCCCTGGTCGCCGGTTGGCGCGGCGCCGGGGGCTTCGTCTTCGTCAGCAGCATCGACGCCTGCGGCCGCCCCGCGCCGGGCGAGGTCCCCGAGGACGGCCCGCCGGCGGAGCCGGTCACCGCGTACGGCCGGGCCAAGCTCGACTGCGAGCGGATCCTGCTGGACGCCGCGGCCCGGGCGGACGGCCCGGTCTCGGTGGTCCGCCCGCCGATCGTCTGGGGCCCGCACCGCCGGCTGCGCGACCAGCTCCGCTGGGGCTCGACCGGCGCGCTCTACCAGGCCGTCCTGGCCGGCCGGCCCGTGCTCCTGCCACCCGCCGGCGCCGGCTGGACGGGCGCGAGCTGGGTGCACTCCGCGGCGCTCGCCCGCGCCGTCACCGGGAGCGCCGCCCGGGCACCCGGCCGGATCGTCAACGCGGTCACCGGCCACGTCTCCTGGGCCGACTTCACCGCCGAGCTGATCCGCCTGCTCGGCTCGGCGAGCAGTGTGGCGCACGGACCGGACGCCGACCCCGAGCTGCTGCGTCCCTGGCGCTACCGGGCCGACGCGCTGGCCGGGCCGCTGCGCCCGGAGCCCGGCGAGGACTGGCGCACCGTGCTCGCGGCCATGACGGCGGGCCCCGGCACGGCCGGCTGAGCGCCGCCCGGGCGCCGCTGCCGGGCCCGTCCGCCCGGGCCCGGGCGGACAGGACGGGCGGACACCCCGCGGGCCGGCCGCCCCGGGGTGTCCGCCCGTCGTCCGTGCCGGGACGGCCTCAGCCGCGCCGGTCCCAGCGGTAGAACTCGTGCGCCATCGCGTCCTTCGGCCCCCGCCAGGTGGCCGGGTCGTACGCCCGGACGTACGCGGTGAGCGCGTCGCTGATCGCCCGGAACTCGGGGTGGCCGGTCACCCGGGCGACGGCCGGTCCCGGCGGGCGGTCCGCCTCGATCAGGTGCAGGTAGACGTCGCCGAACCGGAACAGGCTCCGCCCGGTCACCCCGATGAGGTGCGGGAGTTCGCCCCGCTCGTCGGAGTCGCCGAACACCTCCGCGATGTCGGCGGCCGCGTCCGGCTCCATCCGCGCGACGATCAGGGCGCGGTGGGTCTGCGCGGTCCCGGGGACGCTGCCGGGCGCGGTCAGGGGGGACGTCACGATCAGACCTCCGCGGCCTTCTTCTCGACCTTCTCCCGGATCAGCTGCAGCTGGACCCGGGAGTTGCGGTTGATGTGGTTGACCATGCCCTCGTCGTCGACGGGCGCGGTGGGCTTCATCGCGAAGTCCTGCACCCAGCGCATCCGGGTGCCGGCCGGCACCTCGGCGTACTCCCAGCGGATGTCCATGAACTCGAACGGGCCGGGCTCGACGCGCCGGGCGCGCACCGCGAGCGAGGAGCGGTCGGTGGTGCGCTCGGAGACCCAGCTCCACACCGTGCCGTCCTCGTCCGGGTGCATGGTCAGCCGGAACCGCACCCGGTCGCCCTCGCGCTCCAGCACCTCGACGGAGGCGTACTCGCTGAACAGCTGCGGCCAGTTCTCCAGGTCGTTGGTGATCTCCCAGACCAGGTCGAGCGGGGCCGCGATGACGATCTCGTTGTCCGTGTGTCCGGGCATCTCAGGCACCCGCCTTCGCGGTGACCGCGGAGTTGACCAGCTCCAGGAACTCGGCCGGGGTCTTCGCCGACTCCGCGCCGTTGGTGACCTTCACGCCGTGCCGGTTCTCCAGCTCGCCGACCACGCCGAGCAGGCCGAGGGAGTCCACGCCGAACTCGTCGAAGGCGGCGCCGGGGCGCTCCAGCTGGACCGGGTCGATCACGACGCCGGCGCGGGCCTGGATGAGGGTCGCGAGTTCGGGATAGCTGAGGGTGTTGCTCACGGGGGTGTCCCTTCGTAGCGAGCGGGTGGGTGAGCGGGGGAGGGAGGGGCGGTTTCAGGACGGCTCGCCGCGCCGGAGCACCAGCGCCGAGTTGGAGCCCATCAGCCCGCGGCTGAGCACCAGCGCGGTGCGCAGTTCGGCCGGCCGGGCGCGGCCGGTCACCAGGGCGAGGTCGTGGGCGACCTCGGTGACGTTCGGGGTGGGCGGCAGGACGCCGTCCTCCATGGCGAGCACGGCGGCGACGGCGTCCAGCAGCGGGGCGCCGCAGTAGGCCCGCCCGGTGCCGGCCTTGGGGGCGGTGACCGGGACGCGCTCGGCGTAGGGGCCGAGCGCGTCGGCCAGCGCGAGCGCCTCGGCGCGGTCGGCGGCCGGCACGCCGAGGGCGTCGGCGAAGACCACGTCGACCTCCTCCGCCGCGATCCTGGCCCGCTCCAGGGCGATCCGGATCGCGGCGGCCAGACCCTCCCGGGACTCCGCCCAGCGGGAGGCGCCGGTGAAGGTCGCGCCGTGGCCGGCGACGTACCCGCGGACGGCGGCCCCGCGGCGGCGGGCGGTCTCCTCGTCCTCCAGCAGCAGCATCGCGCCGCCCTCGGCGGGGGCGAAGCCGGCCGCGTCGGGGGAGAACGGCAGGTAGGCCCGGTCGGCCCGGTCGGCGAGGCTGAGCTCGGGGTAGCCGAGCTGGCAGACCATCGAGTACGGCGCGAGCGGGGCCTCGGCGGCGCCGACCACCACCGCGTCGGTGCCGTGCCCGACGGTCCGGGCGGCGTGCGCGATCGCGTCCAGGCCGCCGGCCTCGTCACTGGCCACCACCCCGCAGGGCCCCTTGTATCCGCCGCGGATGGAGACCTGGCCGGTGCTGGCCGCGTAGAACCAGGCGATCGACTGGTAGGGGCCGACGAACTGCGGCCCCTTGCCCCAGAGCTGCTGGAGCTCGCCCTGGCCGAACTCGCCGCCGCCGGAGCCGGCCGCGGTCACCACGCCGACCGCGTAGGGCCGTTCGGGGTCGGCGGTGTAGCCGGCGTCCGCCACCGCCTGGTCGGCGGCGGCCATCGCGTAGTGCGTGAACCGGTCGGTCTGCACGAGGAACCTGCTGTCGATGACGGCCCGCGGGTCGAAGTCCCGCACCTGGCCGGCGATCCGCAGCGGGAGGTCCGCGCAGCCCTCACGGGATATCCGGTCGAGGACGCTCACGCCCTGCCGGGTGGCCTTCCAGAAGGCGTCGGCCCCCACGCCGTTCGGTGCCACCACGCCGAGCCCGGTGATCACCGCCCGGCGGTTCTGCTGACGTGACGTCATGGATCTCACCCCGTTCTTGTGAGCACGACGGCGGACTGGAATCCGCCGAATCCGCTGCCGACCGAGAGGATGTGGCGCAGCGGCAGCTCCCGCGCCGTGCGCGGCACGTAGTCGAGGTCGCACTCCGGGTCGGGCGTCTCGTAGTTGGCGGTCGGCGGCACCACCCCGCGGTCCAGCGCGAGGGTGCAGGCGACCACCTCGATCGCGCCGATCGCGCCGAGCGAGTGCCCGACCATCGACTTGATCGAGCTCATCGGCGTCCGGTACGCGTGCCCGCCGAGCGAGCGCTTGACGGCCGCCGTCTCGTGCCGGTCGTTCTGCTTGGTGCCCGAGCCGTGCGCGTTGACGTAGTCGACGTCGGCGGGCCCGATCCCGGCGTGGTCGAGCGCGTGGTCGATCGCCCGGGACATCTCCAGCCCCTCCTGGGTGAGGCCGGTCATGTGGTAGGCGTTGCCGAAGGTCGCGAACCCGCCGATCTCGCCGTAGATCCGGGCGCCGCGCCGGCGGGCGTGCTCCAGTTCCTCCAGCACCAGGACGGCGCCGCCCTCGCCGAGCACGAAGCCGTCCCGGTGGGCGTCGAACGGCCGGGACGCGTGCGCCGGGTCGTCGTTGCGTTCGCTGGTGGCCTTGATGGCGTCGAAGCAGGCGACCGTGATCGGCGAGATCGGCGAGTCGGAGGCACCCGCGAGGCAGATGTCGGCGCGGCCGTCCTCGACCGTCCGGAAGGCGTACCCGATGGCGTCCAGGCCGGAGGTGCAGCCGGTGGAGACGGTCTGCACCGGGCCGTGCGCGCCGGTCCGTTCGGCGACCGCCGAGGCGAGCGTGCTGGGCGCGAAGGCCCGGTGCAGCTGCGGTTCGGCGAGCCGGTGGTCGACGTCCCAGCGGGCGCCGCCGGCGCTGACCAGGGCGTAGTCGTGCTCCAGCCGGGTGGTGCCGCCGACGGCGGTGCCGAGCGAGACGGCGATCCGCCAGGGGTCCTCGGCGGCGAGGTCGAGGCCGGCGTCGGCGATCGCCTCGTCGGCCGCCACCATCGCGAACTGGACGTAGCGGTCCGCCCGCCGGACCTCCTCCGGGCCGAGCCCGTGGGCCGCCGGGTCGAAGTCGCACTCGGCGGCGATCCGGGAGCGGAACCCGGCGGGGTCGAAGAGCGTGATGCCCCGGGTCGCCGTCCGCCCGGCGGTGAGGAGGTCCCAGAACGCCGGGACCCCGACGCCACCGGGCGCGACCACGCCGATTCCGGTGACGGCGACCCGTCGGCGGCTCACGAGCCCACCTTGGCGTGTTCCGGCGGCCCGGAGTCGGCCGCCCCCGCCTTCACCGCCGGGGCCGGGGTCTCCTCGGTGTCCACGTGGCCGAGTTCGGGCCGCGGTGCCAGCGGGCCGAGGTGGAAGACCATCTTGGCCACCGTGTCGCCGACGTTGCGGAACCGGTGGCGCATGTCGACCGGGATCATCAGGCCCTGTTCGGGCCGGAGCACCCGGGTCTCGCCGTCCAGGTCCACCTCCAGGTCGCCGCTGACGACGAAGACGAACTCCTCGGAGTACGGGTGGTAGTGCTCGCCGATCCGCTCGCCGGGCTGCACGATGGCCAGACCCATGAACCCGCTGGTGGCGCCGCAGGTGGTCGGGGTGAGCATGGCGCGCAGGTCGCCGCCGCGCCGGCGGTTCTCCGGGGCCTCGGAGACGTGCACGATCCGTGGGTACTGCGTGGACATGGTTTCTTCCTTCTTGCCGAGTCTTGCCGGGTTCTGCCGGAGGGTCCTGCCGGGTCCGGCCGGGTCGTTCCGGGCGGTCAGCCGGCCTGCGAAGTCCGGTCGGTGACCGGGTTCATGGCGCGGGCGGCGAGGAAGGCGCGCAGTCCCGCGTCGGTGCGCAGGTCGCCCTCCGGCCCGAGGTCGAGCAGCCGGCCGAGGACGGTGGCCTCGCGCTCGCCGGCCACGCCGAGCGCCGCGGCCGGGTCCGCCTCCGGCGGCAGCCGCAGGTCCACCAGCCGGACCACGACGTCGTCGCGGTGGAAGACGGTGCCCGCGGCGACCGGCCCGGTCGGGTCGGCGGTGGCGAACTCGTCGTACTCGGCCAGCACCTCGACGACCGCCCGCCCGTTGCCGGGCCTCACCGGGTAGAGCACGGCGTGCCGGTACAGCCGCCCGGAGACGGGCGCGACGGCCACGGCCTGGTGGACGGCGGGCAGCGCGGCCCGGGCGAAGAAGGCGCGCGCCGCCTGCGGGTCGCCCAGCTGCCGGGCCTCCTCCAGGTACGGGTTGATCGCCTCCTCGACGGCCCGCACCTCGGGCTGCATGGCGACGTGCCGCAGTGCGTCGCCGAGGCTGCCGGTCACCTCCACCGCGCGCACCACCCGGTTGCCGTGCAGGAACAGCGAGGTGCGGCGCAGCCGGGTGGTCGCGTCGACCTCGGCGCCGGGCGAGGTGTAGCCGGCCAGGATCCGGGCCACCTCGGGCTCGCTGCCGGGCTTGACGGTGAAGGTGAGCGCGTGCCGGACCACGCCGTCCGGGCCGGGGTCGGCCTTCGGCGGGCCGACGTGCCCGGCCGGGACGGTGCGCGGCAGGTCGGAGGGCACCTCCAGCGGGGGGCGGCTGCCGGTGGCGCCGGCCGCGGAGGTCTCGCGGAGGATGGTGTAGCGCAGCGAGCGGAAGGTGTCGCTGACGCAGCCGTGCATGGGCTTGACCATCTCGCGGTGGGCCGGGCTGTCGACCCACTCCAGGAAGGTCTCCTGGTTCTCCCACTCGCTGGTGATGAGCCACTGCCGGGGGTCGTTGATCGACTGGCAGAGCTGGTCGCTGACGTGGCCGGGCACGGTGGCGACCTGGTGGCGGAGGTTCTCGTACACGTCCATGAAGCGCTGCTGGGCACCGTCCTGGATCTCCAGCATCAGGACCACCCGAAGGCGGGTCTCGGAGGGGGAGTGCTGCCGGGAGGGCGGTTCGGACAGAGTCGTCATGATCCACTTTCTGCTTCTGGGCCGCACGCGTCGGGGGCCGCGTGCGGCGGCTCCGGTGCCGGAGGGGGCCGGTCGGGGCCGGGCGGCCTCCGGCGGGAGGGGTGCTGCGGTGGCGGTCGGCCACCAGGCCTGAGGTCGATCGTGCGCGGCGCTCCCGGGTGGCGCGAGATATGCGGGCCATCCGGGCGAAGAGCGGGCACAAGGCCCCCGCCGCGGGGGACGGATCCACCGGGCCGCCGTGTCCGCGCGCCCCACCGGGGGCCGCTCCGAGCCCCGCATTCGGCCCCGAACTCCTGGACAGGCTGGAGCAATTGATGAAACCGAAGGTTGACGACCGGGTCCCGGTCCTGATCGTCGGCGGCTCGCTGGTCGGGCTGTCGGCCTCCCTCTTCCTGGGCCGACTGGGTGTCAGGCACCTGCTCGTCGAGAAGCACGCCGACACCTCGCACCACCCGCGTGGCCGAGGCAACAACGTGCGGACGATGGAGCTGTACCGGGTGGCCGGCATCGAGCCGGCGATCCGCGAGGCGGCGTCCGTCCTGGCCCCGAACCACGGCATCCTGCAGGCCCCGTCGCTGACCGGCGAGGAGCAGGAGTGGCTGTTCCGCGAGATCGACCCGGGCGGGCGGCTGGCCCGGTTCAGCCCCAGCTCCTGGTGCCTGTGCAGCCAGAACGACCTGGAGCCGGTGCTGCGCCGGGCGGCCCGGGAGCTGGGCGCCGACATCCGCTTCGGGACCGAGCTGCTCTCCTTCGAGCAGGACGCCGACGGGGTCACCGCGCTGCTGCGCAGCCGGGAGTCCGGCGAGGAGCGGTCCGTCCGGGCCGAGTACCTGATCGCGGCGGACGGCCCGCGCAGCCCGGCCCGCGAGCGGCTGGGCATCGGCCAGAGCGGGCAGGGCGAGCTGTTCCACAACGTCAGCATCACCTTCCGGGCGAAGCGGCTGGCCGAGGCGGTGGGCGACCGCCACTTCATCGCCTGCTACCTGACGAACCCGGACGCGGACGGCGCGCTGCTGCCGGTCGACAACCGCGAGGAGTGGGTGTTCCACGCCCCGTGGCACCCGGAGCACGGCGAGCCGCTGGAGGCGTTCACCGACGAGCGCTGCGCCCGGCACATCCGGGCCGCGGTCGGGATGCCGGGGCTCGACGTCGAGGTGACCGGCAAGGCCCCCTGGCACGCCGCGGAGCGGGTGGCCGAGCGCTACTCCGGGGGCCGGGTCTTCCTGGCCGGGGACTCGGCGCACGAGATGTCCCCGACCGGCGCCTTCGGCTCCAACACCGGGATCCAGGACGCGCACAACCTCGCCTGGAAGCTCGCGGCGGTGCTCGGCGGCTGGGCCGGGCCGGCCCTGCTGGACACCTACGGGCGCGAGCGCCGGCCGGTGGCGCAGGTGACCGGTGAGCGGGCCTCCGCCCGGTCGGCCGAGCACAGTCACCCCGGGTACGCGGTCGTCCCGGGCGTCGGCCGGCAGGCCGGGGTGCTGGCGGTGGCGCTCGGCTACCGCTACCGGGACGGCGCGGTGGTCGGCACCGACCCGGCCGGCCCGGTGGTTCCGGAGGCCTTCGAGTCGGCGGGCGAGCCGGGCAGCCGGGCCCCGCACCAGTGGCTGCTGCGGGCGGGGGTGCGGCTGTCCACCCTGGACCTGTACGAGCAGGCGCCGGTGCTGCTGACCGGCTCCGGCGGCACCGCCTGGCAGGAGGCCGCCCGGCGGGCGGCGGACCGGCTGGCCGTCCCGCTGGACGCCTTCCGGATCGGCGACGGCGCGGACGACGACCTGGCCCCCGAGCCGGGCGCCGACTTCGGGGCGCTGCACGGCATCGGTCCCGGGGGAGCCCTGCTGGTCCGGCCGGACGGCTTCGTCGCCTGGCGCTCGGAGGGCCCGGTCGGCGACCCGGACGCGGTGGTGGGCCACGTGCTGCGGACGGTGCTCTCGCTGTAGTGCCCCGCCGGGGCGCGGACCCGGACGCGCGAGGGCCCGCCGGCGTGTGCCGGCGGGCCCTTCCGCGTGGACCGGGCGGGGGTTCCGCGGCCGCCCGCGTCGACCACCTCGACGTCCTCGACGTACCGGGCCGACCGAGGCCCGCACGAGGCCGGTGGGACCGACCGCGCGGCCGGGGCATCGGGTGACCGGCGCGGGTAGGGTGACGCCCATGCGTTCCCGGATCCTGCCGCCGCCCGTCCGCTAGCGGGCGGCCCCACCACGACTCCCCGCCCGGCGGCCCCGACGCCCCCGGGCCGGTGAGTGCCGCCCGCCTCGCCGGTGGACCTCATCCGGCCGGGCCCGGCCCGGCACCCCGTCGTGGAGAACGAACGCATGACCGCTCATGCCGCCGTGCCGGTCCGGCACGGCCTGCTGTCCATCTCGTCCGCCGCCGTCGCCTGGGGCGCGGGCGGAGCCGTCGCCGCCCTGCTCATGGGCACCGCGGGGCTCGGCCCGGTCGCCGTCTGCGCCTGGCGGTTCGCCGTCGCGGCCGGCTGCCTCGCCCTGCTGCCCGCCGTCCGCGGGCGCGCCCGGCCGGGCGCCGTGCCCCGCCGGGCCGCGGTGCTCACCGGGCTCGGCCTGGCCGTCAGCCAGTGCGCCTACTTCGCCTCGGTCCGGTACGCCGGGCTCGGCCTCGGCACCCTGGTGACCATCGGGGCCGGGCCGGTGCTCACCGGCCTCGGCGCCCACCTGCTGCTCGGTGAACGGCTCACCGGCCGGGCGGTGGCCGCCGATCTGCTCGCCCTGACCGGGCTGGCGCTGCTGGTGGCCGGTCCGGTGACCGGCCCGCACCCCGTGGCCGGGGTGGCGCTCGCCGTCCTGGCCGGGGCCGGCCAGAGCGGGCTGACCCTCTGGGCCCGGGCCGGCGGCACCGCCCGCGCCTCGGCCGGGGCGTTCACCACCGGTCTGCTCTGCCTGCTGCCGCTCGCCCTCACCCTGGAGGGCGGCGTGCTGCCGTCCGGCGGGGCGCCGCTGCCGACCGCCGGGGCCCTGCTGTTCCTGGGCACCGTGCCGACCCTGCTCGCCTACCGCTGGTACTTCGCCGGGCTGGCCACCGTGCCCGGGGCGACCGCGGCCGTCCTGGTCCTGCTCGAACCGGCCACCGCGGCGGTCCTCGGTGCCGCCTGCTTCGGCGAACCGCTCACCCCGGCGCTGCTCGCCGGCTCCGCCCTGCTGCTCACCGCGATCGCGGCGCTGGCCCGCCGGGCGTAGGGCGGGTCCGGCGGCTCCCGTCGGTCGGACTGCGGTGCCGGGGCGTGCGGGCCCCCGCCGCGGTGCCGGCGGGGGCCCGAGGGGCGCGGCCCGGGTGTGCCGGGTGGCGGCGGGGGCGGCTCCGTCAGGGCACCGGGCGCAGGGCCGCCCGGGCCGGGACGAGGGCCCGCAGGACCAGGTCGACGTGGACGTGCGCGGCGCCGGCCCGCAGCAGCGCGGCCGAGACGGCGCGCAGCTCCGCCGGGCCGGTGCAGGCCAGCCGCAGTTCGAGATCGGCCTCGCCGGCCAGGGCCAGGCCGCTCTGCACCGCGGGGATCTCGGCGGCCAGCCGGTCGAAGTCGAGCGGGACCGGGCCGTAGCCCACCCGGGCGATGGCGTGCAGCGGGCGGGCCGGTTCGGGCCGGGGGTCGCCGGGGGCGAGGTGGAGTGCGCTCACCGGCGCTGGAGCCGGGCGCCGGAACGGGATGCGGGGTGACCGGCGTCCGGGCGGGCGTCGGCCGGGCCGGTCACCGGCAGCGCGGACAGCCGGGGGTCCAGGACCAGCTCGTCGACGCCGAGCGGCGCGGTGAGCGCGCGCAGCGCCGGTTCGCCGAGTTCGACGGCGCTCTGTTCCGGGCCGAGCAGCTCGGCGAGCGCGCCCGCCGAGCTGAAGCCGACGGCGCAGCGGCGGCCGTCGCGCAGGCGGAAGAGGCGGAGGGAGGTGGTCCGCCCGGTGACGGTGACCGGGACGTGCCAGACGGCGGCGCGGGCCATGCGGTTGCTCCTCAGTGGTGGAGAGGGGCCTGCGGGAACTTCTCCTCCGACGCTAGGGCGGACACGGGCGTCCGGAGAACAGTCCTGACGCGGCGTTGACCGAATGCAGCGCTGCGTTGACGGAGTCCTGACGTTCGGGCGCACCGTTCAGCGGACCGTGCACCCGGAATGTGGTCCAGACCTCTCCCGGAGCGTTCCCGGCCGCCCGGCCGACCCGCTGCCGGACCGGCTGCCGGACCCGTCGGCGGGCCGCGGCCGGGTCCGCTCCGCTTGCCCCGCGCCCGTGCCGGGACGACGGTGGATCTGATCCGTGTCCGGGGGGAGGTGGAGCGGAGGGGCGGTCACGAGATATCTTGACGTCAAGACGTTGGAGACGTGAAGCGGAGTACCGATGACTGACTCGACCATCATCTATACGCACACCGACGAGGCGCCGGCCCTGGCAACGTACTCGTTCCTGCCCGTGGTGCAGGCGTACGCCTCCACGGCGGGCGTGAAGGTGGAGACTCGCGACATCTCCCTCGCCGGGCGGATCATCGCGAGCTTCCCGGAGCGTCTGACCGAGGAGCAGCGGATCGGTGACGCCCTCGCCGAGCTGGGCGCCCTCGCCAAGACCCCGGGCGCCAACATCATCAAGCTGCCGAACATCTCGGCCTCGATCCCGCAGCTCAAGGCCGCCGTCGCCGAGCTCCAGGCCCAGGGCTACGCCCTGCCGGACTACCCGGACGACCCGCAGACCGACGAGGACAAGGACGTCCGCGCCCGTTACGACAAGGTCAAGGGCAGCGCCGTCAACCCGGTCCTGCGCGAGGGCAACTCCGACCGCCGCGCCCCCGCGTCGGTCAAGAACTACGCCAAGACCCACCCGCACCGCATGGGTGCCTGGTCGGCCGACTCCCGCACCAACGTCGCCACCATGGGCGAGAACGACTTCCGCTCCACCGAGAAGTCGGCCGTGGTCGCCGAGGACGGCACCCTGCGCATCGAGCTGGTCGCCGAGGACGGCACCACCACCGTGCTGCGCGAGTCGGTCCCGGTGCTGGCCGGCGAGGTCGTCGACGCCTCCGTGCTGCGCGTCGCCGAGCTGAACACCTTCCTGGCCGCGCAGGTCGCCCGGGCCAAGGCCGAGGGCGTGCTGTTCTCGGTCCACCTGAAGGCCACCATGATGAAGGTCTCCGACCCGATCATCTTCGGCCACGTGGTCCGCGCCTTCTTCCCGCAGACCTTCGCCAAGTACGGCGAGGTGCTCGTCGCGGCCGGTCTGAACCCGAACAACGGCCTGGGCGGCATCCTGGCCGGCCTGGAGACCCTGCCGCACCTGGGCGAGGAGATCAAGGCCTCGTTCGAGGCCGAGCTCGCCGAGGGCCCGGCGCTGGCCATGGTCGACTCGGACAAGGGCATCACCAACCTGCACGTGCCGAGCGACGTCATCGTCGACGCCTCGATGCCGGCCATGATCCGCACCTCCGGCCACATGTGGGGCCCGGACGGCCAGGAGGCCGACACCCTCGCGGTGCTGCCGGACAGCAGCTACGCCGGCGTGTACCAGGCCGTCATCGACGACTGCCGCGCCCACGGCGCGCTGGACCCGGCCACCATCGGCTCGGTCCCGAACGTCGGCCTGATGGCCCAGGCCGCCGAGGAGTACGGCAGCCACGACAAGACCTTCGAGATCGCCGCCGCCGGCACCGTCCGCCTGGTCGACGCCGCCACCGGCGGGACCGTCCTGGAGCAGGCCGTCCGGCCGGGCGACATCTTCCGCTCCTGCCAGACCAAGGACCTGCCGATCCGCGACTGGGTGAAGCTGGCCGTCACCCGCGCCCGCGTCTCCGGCGACCCGGCCGTCTTCTGGCTGGACGAGACCCGCGCCCACGACGCCGTGCTGATCGAGAAGGTCAAGGCGTACCTGCCGGAGCACGACACCACCGGCCTGCAGATCGAGATCAAGTCCCCGGTCGAGGCCACCACCTTCTCGCTGGAGCGCATCCGCCGCGGCGAGAACACCATCTCGGTCACCGGCAACGTGCTGCGCGACTACCTGACCGACCTGTTCCCGATCCTGGAGCTGGGCACCAGCGCCAAGATGCTGTCGGTCGTCCCGCTGATCAACGGCGGCGGCCTGTTCGAGACCGGCGCCGGCGGCTCCGCCCCGAAGCACGTCCAGCAGCTGGTCAAGGAGAACTACCTGCGCTGGGACAGCCTGGGCGAGTTCTTCGCGCTGGCCGCCAGCTTCGAGCACCTGGCCCGCACCACCGAGAACCCCCGCGCCCAGGTGCTGGCCGACACGCTGGACCGCGCCACCGGCACCTTCCTCAACGAGGACAAGTCGCCGAGCCGCCGCCTCGGTGGCATCGACAACCGCGGCAGCCACTTCTACCTGGCCCTGTACTGGGCCCAGGAGCTGGCCTCGCAGACCGAGGACGCCGCGCTCGCCCAGGCCTTCGAGGGCCTGGCCAAGGCGCTGTCCGAGCAGGAGCAGGCCATCGTCGAGGAGCTCGTCGCCGTGCAGGGCTCCGCGGTGGAGCTGGGCGGCTACTACCAGCCCGACCCGGCCAGGGCCGCGGCCGTGATGCGCCCGTCGAAGACCTTCAACGAGGCGCTCGGCACCCTGGCCTGACCGGCCCGGCACCGCTGGACCCGGGAGGGAGCGGGAGACGCTGCTGCACCTGGGGCGGGGG
>NZ_JBHJRC010000076.1:0-30033 GCF_042261735.1 Kitasatospora sp. NPDC056327
ATGTTTATAAGACACAGCCACGGGTGGACACCCCGCCCGGGGGGCGGGGCCGCGCCCGTCGGCGCCGTCTCCGCCGGGCACGGCGCCGCCACGCCGCCGGGCGCCCGGCGGCCGTCAGATCGCGAAGCGCCACCGCTGGGGGGCGTAGAGGTAGCAGTTCCAGATGTTGAGGTCCACACCGGCCGTGCCCTCCAGCGGCACGTTGAGGCAGAGGCCGGACTGCGGGTTGTAGAACCTGGCGCTGTCCGTGTACTGCCACTGCTGGGAGCCGGTGCCGTTGCACTCGTAGACGCCGACCGGGGTGCCGGGCCGGGTCCCGCCGTGCCACACGTCCAGACACTTGCCGAGGGCCTGGAGGGTGCCGTTGACGCCCTTGCGCCAGTACTGGGCGGCGCTGCCGTCGCAGTCCCAGACCTGGACGGGCCGGTACTCGGTGGGGCTCGTGCTGCGGATCGCGAGGCAGAGGTCCCGGACGCCGACGATCGGGGCGGTGATGGTCGGCCCCGGCAGGTCGTCGTCGGCGGACGCGGTGCCGGGCGAGGCGAGGGCGGCCGCCCCGGCCAGGACGAGGGAGGCGAGTGCGGCGGCGGTACGACGCATGGGGGTGTCCCTTTCGAAGTCGTGTTCCAGGAAGGCCCGTTGCCGCGTGTCACGCCGGCCGGTCCGTCGAGGCGTCGGGGCCCGGCCGGGTGCCGGAAGGGCCGGGCCGCGGGCCGCCGTCAGACTCCCGGTCCGGTCCGCGGACCGTCAACGCCGGTCCGCGCAAATACCCCGACGGGGGTACCGCTCGCCGGGCGGGCCCCCGCGAACGGCGGGGCGGACCGGGCGGCGGCACCACCCGCCCGGGGTACCCGGCGCACGGAGGCCCGTGATCCGGTCGCCGCGCGCCCGCCGGCCTGTCGGTGGCGGGCGGTAGCCTCGGGGGCTCGGACGGCGTACGGCGAGGTGGCGGTGAGCGTGACGGGCGGGTGGGTCTCCACCGGGCTGGGGTGGCGGGACGGGCGGCCGGTGCTCAGCGCGGTGCACGGGCGGCGCGTGCACGAGCGGGAGGCGGTTCCCGGCACGGCGGTCGGCTGGCTGCTCGGCGGGCCCCGGCGGTGCGTCGGCGCGTGGCTCGCGGGCCACGACGAGCGCACGCCCTGCCCGCACCACGCCGTGATCGCGCCCGACGGCGCCGCCGTGCAGTGCCCCTCCTGCCAGAGCGTGGACCGCGGGCTGGCCCTGGCGCGGGACCAGATCCTCGACGACGGCCGCACCTACCGGCTCTACCTCGCCTGGTTCGGCGAGGGCCTGCTCAAGGTCGGACTCACCGCCGAGCAGCGCGGCTCCGCCCGGCTGCTCGAACAGGGCGCGCTCGCCTGGACGTTCGCCGCTCGGGGGTCGCTGCCCGCCGTCCGCCGCGCCGAACTGACCGTCGCCGCCTCCGGGCTGGCCCGGGAGCGGTTCAAGAGCCGGACGAAGGTCGACCACTGGTGGGAGCACGGCGACGAGGAACACCGCCGCACGCTGCTCACCGGCGCCCGCGCCCGGGCGCACGGGCTGCTGCGGGGGCACGGCGTCGAACTGCTCGCGGACCACCCGGTCACCGACCACGTCGGGCTCTTCGGCCTGACCGGCGGTGCCCCCGGGGTCTACCGCGCGGTCGAGGGCCTGGCGGACGGCGCGGTGCTCGCCGGGCTGCTGCGCCCGCCGATCGGGCGGCACCTGCTGCTTGACCAGCCGGACGGCGGCCCGCCGCTGCTCCTGGACACCCGGCTGCTGACCGGCTGGACGCTGACCCCGGCGGCCGGGCGGCCGTCCTGCGGGCTGGCACTGGCCGAGCGGGTCCGCCCGGCCGAGCCGGACACCCAGGAGGCGCTGTTCTGACCGGGCGCCGTCCCGCCCGGGTGCCGGGCCCCGCGGCCCGCCCGGCCCGGCGCTACGCCAGTCTGCCGCGCAGCACACCGGGCCCGGAACGGGACCGCCGCGACACCGGCGGCCGCGACGGACGGACGTCCGCGCGCCGGGCGGCCGGCTCCTCCGCGCCGGCCCCGGCGCCCGCCGCCCGGGCGGCCGCCAGCGCGACCCGGGCCAGCAGCGGATCCTCGCGCACACCCGCCGCCCGCTTCGCGCTCTGGCACCCCGTGCACCAGATCGGCGAGGCGGGCCCGTCGGGGTACGCCATCGTTTCGGGCGGCAGGTAGTGACTGCCGCACTCGACACACTCGAAGACCAGCCTCATCCGACGATCACCGTTCCGGATCCGTGGCACCGACCGCACGGCGACCAGTAGACGTGGATCTTGGGCACCATGCTCCCTTCCTCGTCCCGTTCGACCGTGGCCTCGGTCTTCTGGGTCCCCCCGGACCCGCCGCAACCGGAGCAGGCCTGAACCTCGGGCATATGCACGCTCCTTTTCGGCGGGGACCACGGTAGCGCGAAATCCGGGTCGCCAGCACCGATCCTGACGAAGCGTCCAAGAAGCGGGGCGCGCACGAGCACCACGCGCGCCCCGCTCCGCTCCTGGGAGGGCCTCCGGTTCAGCCCAGTGAGCTGCGCAGGAACTCGCGGTTCATCGCCGCGATGCTCGGCAGCGGGATGCCCTTGGGGCAGGCCGTCGCGCACTCGCCGGTGTTGGTGCAGCCGCCGAAGCCCTCGGCGTCCATCGCGGCCACCATGTCGCGCACCCGGGCCCTGCGCTCCGGCGCGCCCTGCGGCAGCACGTTGAGGTGGACCACCTTCGCGGAGGTGAAGAGCATCGCCGATCCGTTCGGGCAGGCCGCCACGCAGGCGCCGCAGCCGATGCACTCGGCGTGCTCGAACGCGGTGTCGGCGGTCTCCTTGGGGACGGGCGTGGCGTGCGCCTCGGGGGCGCTGCCGGTCGGGGCGGTGATGTAGCCGCCGGAGCCGATGATCCGGTCGAACGCGGAGCGGTCCACCACCAGGTCCTTGACCACCGGGAAGGCCGCCGCCCGCCACGGCTCGACGTCGATGGTGTCGCCGTCCCGGAAGTGCCGCATGTGCAGCTGGCAGGTGGTGGTCCGCTCGGGGCCGTGGGCCCGGCCGTTGATGACCATGCCGCAGGCGCCGCAGATGCCCTCGCGGCAGTCGTGGTCGAAGGCGACGGGCGTGTCGCCCCGGGTGATCAGCTCCTCGTTGAGAGTGTCCAGCATCTCCAGGAAGGACATGTCCGGCGAGATCCCGGTGACCTGGTAGGTGGTCATCGAGCCCGGCGTGTCGGGGCCCGCCTGGCGCCAGATCCGAAGGGTGAGGTTCACGCGTAGCTCCGCTGGGTGGGGTGGACGTGCTCGAAGTCGAGGTGCTCGCGGTGCAGGACGGGGGAGCGCCCGGTGCCGGTGAACTCCCAGGCGGCGGCGTAGGAGAACTCCTCGTCCCGGCGGGCCGCCTCGCCCTCGGGCGTCTGGCTCTCGACCCGGAAGTGGCCGCCGCAGGACTCGGCGCGGTGCAGCGCGTCCAGGCACATCAGCTCGGCGAGCTCGAAGTAGTCGACCAGCCGGTTGGCCTTCTCCAGTGCCTGGTTGAGCTCCTGTCCGGTGCCCGGCACCCGGATCCGGCGCCAGAACTCGTCCCGCAGCCGGGGGATCCGCTCCAGCGCGCGGCGCAGCCCGGCCGCGTCCCGGGCCATCCCGCACTCGTCCCAGAGCAGCTCGCCGAGCTCGCGGTGGAAGGAGTCGGGGGTGCGGTCGCCGTTCACCGCGAGGATGAGGTTCAGCCGGTCGGCGGACTCGGCCTCCACGGCGGCGATCTCCTCGTGGCCGGCCGGGACGGCGGGCAGGCGCTCGCGGGCCAGGTAGTCGTTGAGCACCGGCGGCAGGACGAAGTAGCCGTCCGCCAGGCCCTGCATCAGCGCGCTCGCGCCGAGCCGGTTGGCACCGTGGTCGGAGAAGTTGGCCTCGCCGATCGCGAACAGTCCGGGCACGGTGGTCTGCAGGTCGTAGTCGACCCAGAGCCCGCCCATCGTGTAGTGGATCGCCGGGTAGATCCGCATCGGCACCCGGTACGGGTCCTCGGCGGTGATCCGCTCGTACATCTCGAACAGGTTGCCGTACTTGGCCTCCACCGCGTCCCGGCCCAGCCGGCGGATCGCGTCGGCGAAGTCCAGGTAGACGCCCTGTCCGCCGGGGCCGACGCCGCGGCCCTCGTCGCAGACGTTCTTGGCGGCCCGGGAGGCGATGTCGCGCGGCACGAGGTTCCCGAAGGACGGGTAGATCCGCTCCAGGTAGTAGTCCCGCTCCTCCTCGGGGATCTCGGCCGGCGGCCGGGTGTCGCCCTCGGCCCTGGGCACCCAGATCCGGCCGTCGTTGCGCAGCGACTCGCTCATCAGGGTGAGCTTGGACTGGTGCTCGCCGGAGCGCGGGATGCAGGTCGGGTGGATCTGGGTGAAGCACGGGTTGGCGAAGTACGCGCCGCGCCGGTGGGCCCGCCAGATCGCGGTGGCGTTGGAGTTCTTGGCGTTGGTGGAGAGGTAGAAGACGTTGCCGTAGCCGCCGGAGGCCAGCACCACGGCGTCGGCGGTGTGGCTGGTGATCTCGCCGGTGACCAGGTCGCGGGCGACGATCCCGCGCGCCCGGCCGTCGATCACCAGCAGGTCGAGCATCTCGGTGCGGGCGTGCATCTCCACGTTCCCGGCCGCGATCTGCCGGGAGAGCGCCTGGTAGGCGCCGAGCAGCAGCTGCTGGCCGGTCTGGCCGCGGGCGTAGAACGTGCGGGAGACCTGCACGCCGCCGAACGAGCGGGTGTCCAGCAGGCCGCCGTACTCGCGGGCGAACGGCACGCCCTGGGCCACGCACTGGTCGATGATCTCCACCGACACCTGGGCCAGCCGGTGCACGTTGGACTCGCGGGCGCGGAAGTCGCCGCCCTTGACCGTGTCGTAGAACAGCCGGCGGACCGAGTCGCCGTCGTTGCGGTAGTTCTTCGCCGCGTTGATGCCGCCCTGGGCGGCGATCGAGTGGGCCCGCCTGGGGGAGTCCTGGAAGCAGAACTGGACGACGTGGTAGCCCTGTTCGGCGAGGGTGGCGCCCGCCGCGCCGCCGGCCAGGCCGGTGCCGACGACGATCACCCGGTGCTTGCGGCGGTTCGCCGGGTTGACGAGCTTCGCCTCGAACCGCCGCTGGTCCCAGCGCTGCTCGATCGGCCCCGCCGGGGCCCGGGTGTCGGCGATCGGCGCGCCGACGGTGTAGTCCGGGTACTCGCTCAACTCACCACTCCGGTCATCACGGCCACGGGGACGGACAGGAAGCCCACGGTCAGCAGCAGCGCCAGGCCGTCGGCGGTGCGCTTCAGCGCGCGGTCCCGCCGGGCGTTGTTGGCGCCCAGGGTCTGTGCGGCGCTCCAGAAGCCGTGCCGCACGTGCAGGCCGACGGCGAGCATCGCGACGACGTAGATCACGCAGGAGTACCAGGTCCCGAAGGAGGCCACGATGTTCTGGTACGGCCTGCCGTGCTCGGCGTTGGGGTTCACGGTCAGGGTGGTGAGGTCCAGGACGTGCCAGACGATGAACAGCGCCAGGATCACCCCGCCCCAGCGCATCGTGCGGGTCGCGTAGCTTGCCCGCCGCCGCCGGTGCTCGTACTTGCTCGGCCGGGCCGCGAGGTCGCGCCGGCTCAGCTGGTACGCGGCGACGCCGTGCAGCAGGACGGCGGCCAGCAGGCCCGCCCGGGCGATCCACAGGAACCACTCGTGGCCGAGGAAGGGCTGTCCGAGGGTGCGCAGCCACGCCGCGTAGCCGTTGAGGTCGTCCGGTCCGAAGAAGACCTTGAGGTTCCCGAGCATGTGGGCGACCAGGTACAGCAGCATGACCAGTCCGCTGACGGCCATGACCGCCTTCTTGCCGACGGTCGACCGCCACAGGGTCGCCAGGGTGGACGGATGCCGGGCCGTCCGGGTCGCGGTTGTCATGGCGACAACGGTAGGGAGCCACCAAACGGTACGTCCAAGACATGATGCGGCTCGTGACGATAGCCACCGCCTATGCTGGGAGCTGTGCAGCTCCAGCAACTCCGCTACTTCGTCGCCGTCGCCGAGACCCGCCACTTCACCCGCGCGGCCGAGGCGGCGCACGTGGCCCAGCCGTCCCTCTCGCAGCAGATCCGTTCGCTGGAGCGGGAGTTGGGAGCCGAGCTGTTCCACCGGACGCGCGGCAACATCGCCCTCACCGACGCCGGGGACGCCCTGCTGCCGCTCGCCCGGCGCATCCTCGCGGACACCGAGAGCGCCCGGCTCGCCGTCCAGGAGACGGTGCAGCTGCGCCGCGGCCGGGTGCGCCTGGGCGCGCCGCCGAGTCTGTGCACCAGCCTGGTGCCGGACGTGCTGAAGGTCTTCCGGGACCGCTACCCGGGTGTCGCGCTGGTGGTGCGCGAGGGCGGCTCGCGCGACCTGGTGCACAGCCTCGCGGAGGGCGAGCTGGACCTCGCCCTGATCATCACGCCGCCGAGCGGTGAGGCGCCGCCGGCCCTGGCGCTCACCGAGCTGCTGCACGAGGAGCTGGTGCTGGTCTCCCGCGAGCCGCCCGGCCGGCGGCGCCGGGTGCGGGTGGCTGAGCTGCGGGGGCGTCCGCTGGTGATGTTCCGGGAGGGCTACGACCTGCGGGAGGCGACCCTGGCGGCCTGCCGGGAGGCCGGGTTCGAGCCGGAGTTCGCGGTGGAGGGCGGCGAGATGGACGCGGTGCTCGGCTTCGTCCGGGCGGGCCTGGGGCCGGCGGTGCTGCCGGGGATGGTCGCCGCCCGCTCCGGGCTGACGGTCACGCCGTTCGCGGGTCCGGGTCTGGGCCGCACCATCGCCGTCGCGCACGGCCACGAGGTGCCGCCCACCCGGGCGGCCGGGGCGCTCCGGTCGACCCTGCTGGCGCATCTGCACGGCGCCGCCCGGGACGGCGAACTCCCCCCGGGGACAAAGCTGTTGCTCTAGAACGGCGGGGGCCGGGGCGGGCGGGCCCCGGACCCCCGCCGGGCGCGCGGATCAGGCCGGCAGCACGGCCTCGATCGCCGCGATCACCTCGTCCGACTCCGGCTCGGTGCGCGGGCGGATCCGGGCGGCCACGGTGCCGTCCGGCGACACCAGGAACTTCTCGAAGTTCCACGAGACGTCCCCGGCCTTGCCCTCGGCGTCGGCGGTCCCGGTGAGCCGCGCGTACAGCGGGTGCCGGTCCTCGCCGTTCACGTCGGTCTTCTCGAACAGGGGGAAGGACACGCCGTAGGTGGTCGAGCAGAAGGTGGCGATCTCCTCGGCGCTGCCCGGCTCCTGCCCGGCGAACTGGTTCGAGGGGAAGCCGAGCACGGTGAAGCCGCGCCCGGCGTAGCGCTCCTGGAGCCGCTCCAGGCCCGCGTACTGCGGGGTCAGGCCGCACTTGGAGGCGACGTTGACGATCAGCAGCGCCTTGCCCTTGTAGTCCGCCAGCGAGGCGGTCTCGCCGGACAGCGTGCGCAGCGGGATGTCGTACAGGCTCACGGTGTGGTCCCCATTCGGAGTCGGTCGTCGGTGGTGCGGCGGCGGGCGGGCCCGCGCGGGTACGGTATCCCGCCGCGCGCGCCCGTCCGGTGCACGTCCACCGGGTCAACCGTGGCGGGTCGGCGGGTGTTCCAGGGCGGCGATCCGCGCGGTGACCGCGGTGAAGTCGGCGCTCAGCCAGCGGTCCGGCCGCATCCGGACGGCGATGTCGGCGGTCAGCTGTTCGGCGGTCGCCACCAGGTAGGCGGCGGCGGTGGCGGGCGGCAGGTAGCGGTGGGCCAGCGCGGCGCGCTCGTCGGGGGCTATCCGCTCCTCGATCGCCACCACCGGGCCGGAGACCGTCACGTAGCGGCAGGGCGGCTCCTCCTGCTGGGCGCAGAGGGTGAAGCCGCCGGCCGCGCGGAGCCGGCGGGCCTTGACCGACTCCCGTCCGGTCAGCACGGTGAGCAGGCCACCGGGGCGGTAGGAGTACCAGATGGGCACGGTCAGCGGGGGCTCGCCGGGCGCGGGGCCGGCGACGGACAGGACGCCGACGTGCACGTCCGCCAGGAAACGTTCGCAGTCGGCGCGGGTCATCGTGAAGGACACGGTGGGGCCTCCCCAAGCAGGAAGGCCCGCGCGCACCCCGCGCGCGGGCAGTCCCCGGTACGTACCCGCACGGACCGGGCGCCGAACGCCCGGCGGGGGCCGGTCCGGCGCCCGGGGAGGCGTGGCGCACTCCTTCCGCGCCGCCGTCCGGCCGGACCGCCCCGCGGCCCGCCGCCGTGGGCCGGCCGCCGCCTCCGCGGCACGGGGCGGGGGTCGCAAGCCTGCCCGACCGACGAACGTCCGTACCCGTCCGGGTCCCGGATTCCGGCCCGGACGTGTGCCCGGCGTGCTGCCCGAGTGAAGGAACGGTGTGCGATGTTGGCCGCTCGCCGGGTGCTGGGTACCGTCGGTGGCACGCCGGACCTGTCATGGTTGCCATGTTCAACAGCGGGTCACGGCAAGGGGGTTCGGGACCGTCCGGGGAGTGGGGGAGCCCCGGCCGCCCGGTCCCGTGCAGCAAGCCCGCCGCGCCGTCCGGCCCGTTCCGTGCGTACCAGCCGCCATCGCAGCCACTGCAGTACCGCAGCCACGGCAGTACCGCAGTCGCTGCCGCCACGTAGCCACTGCAGCACCGCAGTCACCAGCCGCACCTCGCAGCACCGCACCCGCAGCGTTGCGCCGCCGACGGCGCGCAGCGGTGCGGGGTGCGCGGAAGGAAACTCCCGATGCCTCGACGCTGTGCCCTGCCCGGATGTCCGTCCGCCGACTCCGCCCCAGCCTCCTCCGCCGCTCCTTCCTCCGCCGCTCCTTCCTCGACCGCCTCCTTCGGGTCCGTCCCCGCCCCCCTCCTCTCCTCGCCGCCGGGGGTGCACCGGTGAACGGCCGCTCCAGCGGGCGCAAGAGCCCGCCGACCGCCCCGCGCCACAGCACCCGCCCCGGCCGGGCCCGCCCCCGCCGCGTGCTGCGCCACCGGACCCCGGCGGCCGTGCTGCGCGCGGTGCCCTGGCGCCACGACCTGCCCGCCTCCCTGGTGGTCTTCCTGGTCGCCCTCCCGCTCTGCGTCGGTGTCGCCGTCGCCTCCGGCGTGCCCGCCGAACTCGGCCTGGTCACCGGCATCGTCGGCGGCCTGGTGGTCGGCGCCCTGCCCGGCAGCAGTCTCCAGGTCAGCGGCCCCGCCGCCGGTCTGACCGTCCTCGTCCACGAGGCCGTCCAGGAGTACGGCGCGGGCGCCCTCGGCGTCCTGGTGCTGCTCACCGGACTGCTCCAGCTCGCCATGGGGGCCCTGCGGCTCGGCCGCTGGTTCCGGGCCATGTCGGCCTCCGTGGTGCACGGCATGCTGGCGGGGATCGGGCTGACCCTGGTCCTCGGCCAGCTCTACGCGCTCGCCGACCGCCGCGGCCCGGGCACGGGGCCCGAGAAGATCGCCGGTCTGCCCGCGCTGCTGCGCGACGCCGTCACCGGGTCGGCGAACCGCGGCGCGGTGGCGCTCGGTGCGGCGACCCTGCTGGTGCTGGTCGGCTGGAAGTACCTGCCGCCCCGGCTCGCCCGGGCGGTGCCCGGTCCGCTCGGCGCCGTCGGCCTGGCCGCCGCCGTCACCGCCCTGTTCGACCTGCCGGTCGCCCGGGTCGAGGTGGCCGGCCTGCTCGACGTCGTCCGGCTGCCCGACCACGCCGCGCTCGGCGCCCTGTTCACCACGGCCGGCGTCGGCACCGTGCTCGCCTTCACCCTGATCGCCTCCGCCGAGACCCTGTTCAGCGCCGCCGCCGTCGACCGGATGCACCACGGTCCGCGCACCCACTACGACCGTGAACTCACCGCCCAGGGCGTCGGCAACACCCTGTGCGGCCTCCTCGGCGCGCTCCCGATGACCGCCGTCATCGTCCGCAGCGCGACCAACGTCCAGGCGGGCGCCCGCACCAAGGCCTCCCGCGTCATGCACGGCGGCTGGCTCCTGCTGTTCACCGCCCTGCTGCCGGGGGCGCTCGGCCTCGTCCCGCTGACCGCGCTGGCCGCCGTCCTGGTGCACGCGGGCGCCAAGCTCGTCCCGGTCCGGCGGATGGCGGCGCTCTGCCGCGACCACCGGGGCGAGGCCGCGGTGCTCGCCGTGACCGCCGTCTCCGTCATCACCACCGACCTGTTCGAGGGGGTGCTGATCGGCGTCGGCCTCGCCGTGGTCAAGTCCGCCTGGCAGACCTCCCACCTGCAGATCTCCGTGGAGGAACCGCCGGCCGAGCCCGGCACCGGGGAGCGGCCCCTGCGGGTCCGGCTCTCCGGCAACGCCACCTTCCTGCGGCTGCCCCGGCTGCTGGACGCCCTCGAACGCCTCCCGGCGGACCGGCCGGTGGAACTCGACCGGTCCGGGCTGCGCCACCTCGACCACGCCTGCACGGTCGCCCTCACCACCTGGGCGGCGCAGCACCGCGCCCGCAGCTCCGCCCCGGTGGCGGTCGAGCCGCCGCTGCCGACGGTGGTCTGACGCTCTGGTTACCGTGGTCCTCCGAGGGCCGCGGCCGTACCGGTGCCGCGGTGGACAGCTGAGGAGGGCCAGTCGTGATCGCAGCCTTTTCGGTCACCCCGCTCGGGGTCGGCGAGGACGTCGGGGAGGCGGTCGCCGCCGCCGTGCGGGTGGTCCGCGCGAGCGGGCTGCCGAACCGCACGGACGCGATGTTCACCAGCGTCGAGGGGGAGTGGGACGAGGTGATGCCGGTGATCCGGGAGGCGATCGAGGCGGTCAAGGCCTACAGCAACCGGGTCAGCACCGTCATCAAGATCGACGACCGCGCCGGGGTGACCGACGGCCTGACCGCCAAGGTCGCCACGGTGGAGCGCCACCTCGCCGGGGGCTGACCGGGTGGCGGCCGGGGGCCGGCCGCCCGTGCCGACCGCCGGGGTCGCGCCGCGGTCGCGCCGGGGCCGGTCCGCCCGCCGTCCGGGGGCGGGCCGGTCGGCTCCTCCCTGGCCGACCTTCTTTCTTGACCGATCGATCTGGAAAGGACTACCTTTCAGGCATGGCGCGAACCAAGGAATTCGACCCCGACGCGGCGCTCCAGTCGGCCCTGGAGCTGTTCTGGCGGCGCGGCTACGAGGCCACCTCGATGGCGGACCTGGTCGAGCACCTCGGTATCGCCCGCGCCAGCGTCTACGCCACCTTCGGCAGCAAGCGGGAGCTGTACCTGCGCGCGCTGGAGCGGTACGGCGGCCAGCAGCAGCCGGTGCTGCTGGCCGAGCTGTCGCAGCCCGGCCCGGTCCTGCCGGCCGTCCGCGGCCTGGTCCTCCGGTTCGCCCGGGAGTCCGCCGCGGACGGCGAGGACGGCCCGCGCCGGGGCTGTTTCGTCACCAACACGGCGGTGGAACTGGCCCCGCACGACCGGGACGCCGCCCACCGGGTGGAGGTCAACCTGCTCCACCTGGAGACGGTGCTGACCACCGCGCTGGTCCGGGCGCGGGCCCAGGGGGAGCTGTCCGAGGGGCGCGACCCGCAGGCGCTGGCCCGGCTGCTGGTGGTGCTGTTCCAGGGCATGCGGGTGATCGGCAAGACCGGTGACGGCTCGGCCCGGCTGCGCGACGCCGCCGACCAGGCCCTCGCGCTGCTGGACTGACCGACCCGGCGCGCCCACCCCTGCGGCCCCCGTCCGCGCCTCCCTCGCGCACGCCTTCCCCCGCTCATGCCTGTTCTGCTGTCCTTATTCTGAACCGAACGGTCAATTTATACCTCGATCGAGGAGCACTCGCATGTCCCGCAGCACCACCCGCTTCACCGGCAAGTCCGTCCTGGTCACCGGTGGCGGCAGTGGCATCGGCCGCGCCGTCGCCCTCGCCTTCGCCCGGGAGGGAGCCCGCGTCGCCGTCGCCGGCCGCACCGCGAGCGCCCTCGCGGAGACCGTCGCGCTCGTCGAGCGGGAGGGTGGCACCGCCGTCGCCCTGACCGGCTCGGTGTCCGACCCTGCGGACGCCGCCCGCCTGGTGCGCGAGACCGTCGAGCGGCTTGGGGGACTGGACGTCGCCGTCAACAACGCCGGCGTCCTCGGCGGCATCGGCCCGATCGCCGACATCGCCGACGAGGAGTGGCGGCGGGTGATCGACATCAACCTCAACGGAACCTGGTACGCGATGAAGCACCAGATCGCCCACCTGCGCGCCAACGGCGGCGGGGCGATCGTCAACATCTCCTCCAACCTGGGCACCCACCTCCGGGTCGGCGACCTCGGCGTCTACGCGGTCTCCAAGGCCGCCGTCGCCACCCTGACCCGCAGCGCGGCCCGGGACCACATCGCCGACGGGGTGCGGATCAACCTGGTGAGCCCGGGTCCGATCGACACCACGATGTCCTCCCGCCCCGGCGAGAACGCGTCCGAGAAGGCGGACCGGATGAAGGAGAGCGTCCCGGCCGGCCGCGCCGGGGCCGTCGAGGAGGTCGCCGCCGCCGTCCTCCACCTCGCCTCCGACGAGTCCGCCTTCACCGTCGGCGCCGACCTCGTCCTCGACGGCGGCGTCACCGCCTGACCGGGACCTCCCCCGACCCCGGGGCCGGACCCCCACCCGGCCCCGGCCCCGGCCCCGGCCCCGGTTCCGGTTCAGGTCCTCGCCGCCCCTGCCGATCCGGCTCCGACCGGAGTTCCTCGGCGGCGGGCCGGACCAGCAGTTCCCCGAGCGCGGTGCGCCGGTGCAGCACGGCCTTCCCGGCCCGCTCGGTCGTGATCAGCCCGGCGGCCCGCAGTGCCGCCGTGTGCGCGGAGACCGTCGCACCGCTGACCCCGAGCCGCCGCGCGAGCCCGCCCGTGCTCCCGTCGGCGGCCAGCAGGTGCAGCAGCTCCGCCCGGGTGCCGCCCAGCACCCGGGCCAGCGCCTCCGGACCCGCCACCTCGTCCGGCTGCGGCGGCAGGCCGGTGCCGGCCGGGTACGTCAGCACGACCGGGCCGTCGGGCGGATCGGACAGCAGCGGCCCGCCCGACCAGTGGAAGGTCGGGAGCAGCAGCAGCCCGCGCCCGCCCAGCCGGACCTCCCGGGCCGCCGCGCCCGGCACCTCCCACCTCCCGTCGCCCGTCCGGCTCCCCGGCAGCAGACCCGGGAGCAGCGCCGCGGCACCGTCCTCGGCCAGCCGCACGGCCTGCCGGACGAACTCGGCGTGGTGCAGCTCCCGAACCCGCTCCCAGGCCGGGCCCACCACCGTGTCGAACGCCGCCCGCTGCGCGCGCTCGACCAGCCGCCACGCCCCGGCGTCCCCCCGGGGCAGTTCGTGCACCCAGGCCGGCGCGGGGGCGGGGGCCGGCGCGTACACCCGGGCCAGCTCGGCCGTCACCAGCGCGGACGGCGCGGCCCGCACCCGCTCCACCGATTCCGCCAGGCTGTCCGCCACCACGTCCAGGAAGACCGGCGCCCGGCCGCCGGGAGCCAGGTCCGCGAGCGGCACGGCGGCCGGCGGCAGCGCGCTCAGCGTCCGCCGCCGCCAGCGGTCGAGCAGCGGGGCCGGCCCCGGGCGGGTGAGCGTCAGAAGCGCCGCGTGCAGTTCCTGCAACGGTGCCGGCCGGGGGGCCAGCCGGACCAGACCGAAGTCCTCCGGGGTGAAGTGGATCCGCAGCACGGCGCTCCCGGGGTCGTACGGGTGTCCGCGCCAGCGTGCCATCCCTGAGCCCGGGGCCTCAACGATGTCCCGCCCGGCCCGGTGCGGGCGAGCATCGGGGCATGACCCACGACCTCCCGATCGACCGACGGACCGTCACCGTCGCGGCCCTGGGGGCCGCCGCGCTGCTGTTCGGCCCGGCCGCCCGCGCCGGCGCCGCAGCCGGCGTCTTCGCGGCTCCGGCTCCTTCCACCGCTCCGGTCCCTTCTGCCACTCCGGCCCCTTCTGCCCGAGGGCTGGTGCTCACCCTGCCCGCGCCGAGCGGGCCGCACCGCGTGGGCCACCGGGCGCTCCAGCTGACCGACCACACCCGCCACGACCCCTGGCAGCCCGCGATCCCGTTCCGCGAGGTGATGGTCTCGGTGTACTACCCGGCCCGCGCCCGCCGCCGGCCGCGGCCGGTCCCGCAGCTCCCGCCGGCCACCGCCCGCCGCTTCGGGGAGCTCCTCCCGCTCGTCGATCCGCGCCTGCCCGCCGCCGGGGTCGACTGGGGCGCGACGCTGACCCACGCGGACGAGGACGCCCCGGTGCTGAAGGGCCGCCGCCGTCCCGTCCTGCTGCACAGCCCGGCCGGCGGCGATCCGCGCGGCCTCGGCTCCTCGCTCGCGGTCGACCTCGCCAGTCACGGTGCGGTGGTGGTGTCCGTGGACCACCCCGGGGACGGCCTGGTGGTCGCCCTCCCGGCCGGTGCGCGGGGAGGCCCCGAACGGCTCCGGGAGACGGAGCTGCGCGGTGACCCGCGGCTGGACCCGCGGCTGTTCCGGACCGTGATCGACACCAGGGTGGCCGATCTGCGGTTCGTCCTCGACCGCCTGCACCGGCCCGCCCGCCTCCCGCTGCCGGCCGGCCTCGCCGCCGTCCTGGACCTCGGGCGGACCGGTGCGTACGGACACTCGGCCGGGGGCAGCGCGGCGGCGGAGCTGATGCACGAGGACCGACGGGTCCGGGCCGCCGCCGACCTGGAGGGCTTCCTCGACCACCCGCCCGTCCGTCCCGGCGCCGCCGCCGAGCCCTTCCCGGTCACCGAGCACGGGACGGACCGGCCCCTGCTGCTGATGCGCAGCTCCGGGTTCGCCGGGCAGGCCGAACTGGACCGGTCCTGGAGCGCGCTCACCCGCCGCTCGGGCGGCCGGGTCACCGAACTGCGGGTCGCCGACGCCGGTCACGGGGTGTTCGCGGACCAGGCCGCCGTGCTGCCGCAGCTGGAGGCCGCCGGGCTGGTCACCGGGGACACCCGCGCGCAACTGGTCGGTACCGCCCCGCCGGCGCGCACCGTCCCCGAGGTCAGGGCAGCTGTCCGGGGCTTCTTCGCCCGGCACCTGGGCGGCCGCTGACCAGCGGGGCTGTAATCCGAGGTCCGCTCAGGCCGAGAGGGCCTCGTCCTCGCCCGGGAGCACACAGGCGGCGGCGAGGTCGTCCAGCGAGAGCCCGAGCGCGTACGCCAGCGCCGCGACGGTGAAGAACGCCGGCGTGGGCGCCCGCCCCGTCTCGATCTTCCGCAGCGTCTCCGCCGACACCCCGGCCGCCGCGGCCACCTCCACCATGCTGCGATCGCCCCGCGCCTCCCGCAGCAGCGCACCGAAGCGCTCGCCGCGCGCACGTTCCCCGGGTGTCAGCGGAGTCCTCACCATGACCCCGATGGTAGGCCACCCCCGTGGCCCGGTCCGGTCCTTCCGCTCGACCGTGATACAAATACCGGTATAAGAATTGGTTCGATGCTGGAGGCATCCCATGGTGGAGCTCAAGTCGGAGGCGGCGCTGGCCGCGATGCGGGAGGCCGGGCGGGTGGTCGCCACGGCGCTGGCGGCGGTGGAGCGGGCGGCCGGGATCGGGGTGAGCCTGCTGGAGCTGGACGAGGTGGCCCGCGACGTCCTCCGCGCGGCCGGGGCGCGCTCGCCGTTCCTCGGCTACCGGCCGTCCTTCGCCCCGGTGCCCTTCCCCGCCGTGATCTGCGCGTCCGTCAACGACGCCGTGGTGCACGGCATCCCCGACGGCTACCGGCTGCGCGACGGCGACCTGGTGAGCATCGACTGCGGCGCCGTCCTGGGCGGCTGGGCCGGCGACGCCGCCGTCAGCTTCACCGTCGGCACGCCCCGTCCCGAGGACGTCGCGCTGATCGACGCCACCCGCCGCGCCCTGGACGCCGGCATCGCCGCCGCCGTGGCCGGCGGCCGGCTCGGCGACATCGCCCACGCCATCGGCACCGTGGCCCGTGGCGCCGGCTACGGCCTCCTCGACGGCTTCGGAGGCCACGGCATCGGCCGCACCATGCACGAGGACCCCCACGTCCCGAACGAGGGCCGCCCCGGCCGGGGCTTCCCGCTGAAGCCCGGCCTCGTCCTCGCCCTCGAACCGATGCTCACCGCCGGCGGCGCCGACACCCACACCACCGACCCCGACGGCTGGACCCTCCGCACCACCGACGGCACCCGGGCCGCCCACATCGAACACACCGTCGCCATCACCCCCGACGGCCCCCGCATCCTCACCCTCCGCTGAGGCCCCATCGGCCGGCCGGGCTCGGGAACCCCGTCCTCCCGGAGCTCCGCCAGGGCCGATACCCTGCGCTCGATCCCTGGGCCGCCGCCCGGGGTCGCAGTGGTACCGGGGTGGAGGAGGGTTCGTCGCGGATGGTCGATCAGCCGGCTCCGCAGCTTCCGTAGCCCGCTACGAGACATGGAGTTCGCGATGGACCATCTTTCCGAACTGCGCGGGATCATCGGCCCGCCGAGCGGACCTGGCGTCTCTGCGGCGGGCTGGCGTCGGGTGGAGCATGATCTCGGCGTGTCGCTTCCCGAGGAGTTCAAGGTGCTCGCGGACTGGTACTCGCCGATTCGGATCGGACGGTCGATCCTGTTGGCGAACCCGGAGACCGGCGTTTTCAACTTCGGGGCGCACGTCCGGCAGACGTTGGATGCGTACCGGGCGTGTGACTTTTCGCGGGAGAATTTCCCGGATTTTCCCGATGTGATTGGATTCGGTGGTCCTGACGGGCTGATCCCGCTCTCCGGTACGGCTCATGGGGAGGAGATATTCCTCTATCGTGACCCGGTTGTCGGGCGCTGGCAGATCGTCGTCTTCGTGGGTGACGACCTTGAGTTCCACCGTTACGACATGGGGTTCGCGGAGTGGCTCCACCGGTATCTCACGGGTGAGGACATGGCCGGCCCGAACAGTGCCCGGGCGATGCCGAACCCCTTGCCTCTGATGGATCTGCTGGTGCCCGAGGGAACCGCCCCCGTCGAGCGGTTCGGGCCGCTGCGCCCCTCGTAGGGGTCTTGGCGGGCGGGCGGGACCGTCGGCCGGGTTGCGGGGACCTTGGACCCTGGGTGTGCTGGTCGGGGGCGGGAAAGGGTGGGGGTGTGGCCGGGGGCGATGCCCTCGGCCGGCCGGTTTCACAGGGAGCAGCGGAGGTCGTCATGCCCAGGTCCGTCGTCGTCGGTGTCGATGGTTCGCCCGAGAGCCTTGCCGCCCTGGACTGGGCGGCGGAGGAGGCCGCGGGCCGGGGGGTGGGGCTGAAGGTGGTGCTCGCCTGGCCGAGCGTGGTGACGCCGTTGTCGGTGCTGGGGTCGGTGGACCTGGCGCGGCGGCAGGCGGACGTCACGCTGCGGGAGGCCGAGCTGCGGGTGCGCGAGCGGTGGCCCGAGCTGGGCGTGCAGGCCGTACAGGTGCCGCACGAGCCGGTGCGGGCGCTGGTCGACGAGGCGAGCGGCGCCGAGGAGCCGGACGGCGAGCCGGCGGAGCTGCTGGTGCTGGGCTCGCGCGGGCTCGGCGCGGTGGCCGGGTTCCTGGTCGGGTCGGTGAGCCAGCGGGTGCTGGCGAAGGTCGACTGCCCGGTGGTGCTGGTCCGCCGGGGTGAGGACGGGGAGGCTGAGGGCGGAGCCGTCGGGCGCGAGGTCGTGGCGGGCGTGGACCCGTTCGACGGGGCCGACGAGGTGCTCGCCCACGCCTTCGAGGTCGCGGAGCGGCGCGGACTGCCGCTGCGCGCCGTCTACTCCTGGACGCTCCCGGCCACCTACCAGTACGCGGGTATCGCGGCCAGTGTCGACGTGACCGGCGAGATGCTGGTGTACGCCAAGGGTGAGCTGGCCCGGGTGGTGCAGCCGTGGCGGCGGAAGCACCCCGGGGTGACCGTGGTCGAGGAGGCCGTGAACGCCCGCCCGGCGAAGGTGCTCGCCGACCGCGCGGCCGACGCCGAGCTGGTGGTGATCGGACGGCGGGTCCGGCGCTCGCCGCTGGGCGCGCACATCGGAGCGGTGGCGCACGCGGTGCTGCACCACGTGCCCAGCCCGGTCGCCGTCGTTCCCTACGAGCGGCAGGATGCCAAGCAGCAGGAGCAGGAGCAGGAGCAGGAGGCCGGCGATGAGTGACCCGGTGCTGGCGGGTGTCGACGGCTCGGAGGCGAGCCTGGCCGCGGTGGACGTCGCGGTCCGGGAGGCCCGGCTGCGCGGCCGTGGGCTGCGGATCGTGCACGCTTTCATCTGGCCGCTGATGCACGTGCCGCTCGGTCCGGCGAAGGACGGCCCGGCCGGTGGTGGGCTGCGGCACCAGGCGGAGGGCTTCCTGGAGGACGCCCGGGCCCGTGCGCGGGAGCTGGATCCGGAGCTGGAGGTCCACACCGAGCTGGTGACCGGGGAGCCGCTGACCGTGCTGGCGCACTGGTCGGCGAAGTCCTCCCTGGTGGTGGTCGGCAGCCGGGGGCTCGGCCGGTTCGGCGCCCTGCTGATCGGTTCGGTCGCCGTGCACCTGGCGGCGCACGCCGCCTGCCCGGTGCTGATCGTCCGGGGCCGGCCGGACCCGGCGGGCCCGGTGCTGGTCGCGGTGGACGGCTCAGGGGTCGGCGCCGAGGCGCTGGGCTTCGCCTTCGCCGAGGCCGCCGCACGCCGGACCGGGCTGACCGCCCTGCACATCGCGCACCCGAGCGCCGACTGGCAGGACCAGGAGGAGCGGGTGCTCGCCGAGGCGCTGGCCGGCTGGCGGGAGAAGTACCCGGACGTCGCGCTGCACTCCGAGGTCGTGGAGGCGCACACCCGGCCGGCGCTGCTGGAGGCGAGCCGGGAGGCGCAGCTGCTGGTGGTCGGTGCCCGCGGCCGGGGCGGCTTCGCGGGCATGCTGCTTGGCTCCACCAGCCAGGCGATGATCCAGCACGCGCACTGCCCGGTGGTCGTGGTCAGGCACGAGGGGGAAGGCACGGCAGGGGCCTGAGGCCGGCGGCGGCCGGGCCCGGCCCGCCGGAGCCCTGCACCCGGGCCCGGGCCGGGCCCGCCCCGAGACCCGATGACACCCGGGGCCCGACGATGCGCGGACCCGGCTCACCCCATCAGGCGGAGCCGGGTCCGCGCCACACCCACCCGCACGCTCTGCCCCCGGGCCAGCTCCAGCGCGTCGTCCTCGATGCCGTCGCCGAAGGCGACCAGCCGGTCCGACTCGACGGTCAGCACCAGCCGCCGGTCCGCGCCGAGCAGGCCGTGCACCCGGGAGGTGCCGGTGGCGGGGGAGGGCCAGGCCTCGCGGACGAACCAGGCGAGCGCCGGTGCGGCGGGCTCGGGCAGGGCGAGGGGCGAGCCCCGCTCCAGCCAGAGGGACCGGCACCAGCCGGTGCCGCCCGTACCGGTGCCGATCAGGACGCCCGAGGATGCCTGCGGCTCTCCCTCGTCCGCCTCGTCCGCGGCGGCGCCCATCCGGCCCCCGGCGCCCTTCCCGTCCCCGGCGCCCTTCCCGTCCCCGGTGCCCCTCCCGCTCCCGGCACCCGACGCGACCGCCAGCCGGTACCGGGCCGTCTGGTGGCCGGGCTGGCCGACGTACACCTCGTTGAGCGCCAGCAGCCGCTGGGTGTCGTCGGCCACCGCCTCGACCATGGTCCGCTCCTCGGTACGCCGTTCGGCCCCCGGGCCGACCGCGGCCGGCAGCAGCCGCGCCAGGTCGTCCGCGCGGTGGCGCACCAGCACACCGGGGTTGCGCCCGGGCTCGGCGTCCACACCGATCACGGGCTGCCCGGCGAGGTACTTGGCGACGTTGGCGACCAGCCCGTCCTGGCCGACCACGACCACCACGTCCTCCGGCTCGAAGAGGAACCGGGACAGGTCGGCGCGCTCCACCCGCGTGCGGCGCCAGTCCAGCGGCACGGCGGCCGCCGCCCGCGCCAGGGCCACCTCCTGCCGCCGGTGACGTTCCTCGATCTCCCCGGCCGACCGGCCCCGGCTGCTCAGGAAGTACGCGGCCTGCCCCGGCGTGCCGTGGTGGGCGACCAGCTCCTGGTACTCGGTGCGGCGGTGGACCAGGACGGCCCGGGGCGCGAGCGTCACCGCCCGGCGCCTTCCGCGCCCGTCGCGCCCAGCTTGGCGAGCAGCCCGGTGACGAGGTCCGGGGTGAGCGTGACGCTGTCGATCCGCGGCAGGTGCTCGGCCAGCCGCATCAGCGCCAGCGCCCGCAGCACCGCCGGGTCGGCCTGCTGGTGCGCGGCCAGCCACGCCGCCTCGGCGGCGGCCTTCGCCTCGCCGAGCGCCCGCGCCGCGTCGGCCTCGGCGCCGGCGAGCCGGGTGCGGCGCTGCGCCTCGGCGTCGGTGCGGATCCGGTCGGCGGCCGACTCGTCCTCTGCCTGGAGCCGGCTGTTGGCACCCTCCTGGGCGATCAGCTGCTCCTGCCGCCGGGCGAGTTCGATCCGGTTGGCGAGTTCGTTCTCGGCGATGCCGCGCTCGTGCTCGACGGCGACGGCGCGCCGCTCGAAGGTGGCCCGGTCGGCCTCCTGCTGGACCAGTTCGCGGGCGGGGGTGCGCAGCGCGCGCTCCACCTCGGGTTCGGGGCGCAGTGCGACGACCCGGACGGCGATGACGGCGAGCCCGGTCTCGGCGAGCCGGGGTTCGGCGGCGAGCCCGGCGGCCATCCGGTCGCGGACGCCGGCGATGCCGTCGGCCAGCGCGGTGGCGAGCGGGGTGCGGGCGAGCAGGCCGAGCGCGTGCTGCTGGGCGGTCTCGGTGAGCAGCCCGGCGAGCTGGTCGAGCGGGGCGGAGCGCCAGGCGCCGGTGTCGGGGTCGATGCCGAAGTCGACGCGGGCGGCGGCCGTGGCGGGGTCGGTGATGCGGTAGGTGAGGGTGCCCTGGACGGTGACGTCCTGGAAGTCGGCGGTGCGGGCGTGGAAGAGCATCGCCAGCTCGCGGTCGTCCACCGGGACTTCGGAGAGGACGGCGGTGAGCGGGCGGAACCAGAAGGCGAGCCCGGTGCCGTCGTGGGCGATCCGGCCGCGCCGGACGTGGCGGATGTGGGTGGTGGGCTGGGCGCGCAGGTGGCGCAGTCCGAAGCGTCTGGTGATGTCGGCCATGATCGACTCCTTCTCGTCGATATGACGATATTGGCGGACAGTGGATCTCGTCAAGATGACGAAAAGGGACGGTGGGGACACCGGAGGTCCACCGGCGCCGACATGGGAGGATCGGACGGTGCTGAGGACGCGAACGACCAGGCTCCCCGCCGCACTGCTGGCCGCGGCCTGCGCGACCGCCGCGGTCGCCGTGACCGCCGGGGTCGGCGCGCCGCCGGCCCGTGCGGCCGGCGGGGGCGGCGAGGCGTTCACCATCGGGGACCCGCGGATCACCGAGTCCAGCGGTCTCGCGGCCAGCCTGCGGCACCCCGGCGTGTACTGGACCCACAACGACAGCGACGACGGCCCGTACGTCTACGCCGTCGACTCCGGGGGCCGCACGGTCGCCACCGTCACGCTGCGCGGGATCGAACCGCGCGACGTCGAGGCGATCTCGACCGGCCCCGACGGGCGGCTCTACGTCGGCGACATCGGTGACAACCTCGGCGGCAAGTGGCCCGAGGTCTGGATCTACGCCTTCGCCGAACCCGCCGAACTCCGTGACCAGACCGTGCAGGTGACCCGCTACCGGGTCCGCTACGAGGACGGGCCGCGCGACGCCGAGGCCCTGATGGTCCACCCGGTCACCGGCCGCGCCTACATCGCCAGCAAGAAGCAGGGCGGCGGCGGCCTCTACCAGGGCCCGGAACAGCTCTCCGCCACCGGCGTCAACACCTTCCGCCGGATCGCCGACGCCCCGTGGACCACCGACGGCGCCTTCTCGCCGGACGGCACCCGGCTGGTGCTGCGCGGCTACTTCGCGGCCACCCTCTACCGCTGGAAGGACGGCGCGCCGGCCGACCCCGACCCGGTCTCCCCCCCGTTCCAGCGCCAGGGCGAGTCGGTCGCCTTCACCGCCGACGGCCGGGCGCTGCTCTTCGGCAGCGAGGGCAAGGACAGCCCGGTCTGGCGCTCGCCGCTGGACGACGACCAGTTGCCCGACACGGTGCGGCCGCTGCCCGGGGCGAGCGCGTCGGCCGCCCCGAGGTCCCCGGATCCGTCCGGTTCCCCGGGCGTGCCGTCCACCGACTCCGCCTCGGGCTCCTCCGGATCCGGCGCCGGGGAGCAGGTGACCGGCGTGGCGTTCCTGCTCGCGGTGGCCGGTGCGATGTTCGGGCTGCGGCGCAGGAAGCGCGGCGGCTGACGCGGGCCGTGCCCGAAAGGGCCGGACGCGACCGCGCCGCCGGGCCGGCCGATCCGGTCCGGAGGTGCACGAACGGCCCGCCCCTGCGGCGACGGAATGCCCGGCCGCTTGACGCGCCACGCCCAACGCCGCCGATCTGTCGCCGTTTTGTGACAAAGGTTGGCCAACACCGGCCCCACGCGCGGTTTTCGTGGACGTAGTGTTCCGACTATGTCACGGAGAAGCCGCCGCTCGCCCTCCCCGGAGCCCCTCGACACCTGGGTGCCCCGCCCCCGGCGCCGCGAGACCCCGCTCGGCCTGCTCGGCCACGGCGTGAAGTTCCTCGGCTACAGCACCCTCGCCGGCGTCCTGCTGGCGGGCATCGTCCTCCCGGCCGCCGGCGCTCTCGGGCTGGGGCTGAAGGGCGGTGTGGAGGAGTTCGACACCATCCCCGACGACCTGAAGACCCCGCCGCTCACCCAGGCCAGCTGGATATTCGACGCCAAGGGCCAGCAGATAGCCAAGGTCTACGAGCGCGACCGGCGGGTGATCACCGGGGACGAGATGGGCACGCTGATACGCCGGGCCCAGGTGGACATCGAGGACGCGCGCTTCTACGAGCACGGCGCGGTCGACCTCAAGGGCGTCCTGCGGGCCATCACCAAGAACGCGGAGAGCGGCACCGCCGTGCAGGGCGCGTCGACGCTCACCCAGCAGTACGTGAAGAACGTCAACGTGGAGAAGGCCGGCGACGACCCGGTGGCCGTCCGGGAGGCGCAGCGCAAGACGCTCGGCCGCAAGGTGCAGGAGCTCAAGTACGCCATCAAGCTGGAGGAGGAGCTGAGCAAGGAACAGATCCTCACCAACTACCTGAACATCACGTACTACGGCCAGCAGGCCTACGGGATCCAGGCGGCGGCGCAGCGCTACTTCGGCAAGAGCAGCAAGGACCTGAACATCGCCGAGGCCGCCACCCTGGCCGGGGTGGTCCAGAACCCCTCCCAGTTCGACCCCAAGGCCCACCCGGAGGCCTCGCGCAAGCGGCGCGACGTCGTCCTCGACAAGATGGTGGAGAACAGGCACATCACGGCCGACCAGGCCAGGGAGGCCAAGTCCGGGCCGATCGTGCTGAACTACCAGGCCCCGCAGAACGGCTGCATCACCGCCGACGCGGGCATGGGCTTCTTCTGCGACTACGTGCGCCACGTGATCAAGCAGGACCCGGTGTTCGGCAAGACCGCCGCCGAGCGCAAGAAGCTGTGGGACATGGGCGGCCTCTCCATCCAGACCACCCTCGACCCGGTGAAGCAGGCGGCCGCGCTCAAGGCGGTGACCACCAGGGTCAAGGTCACCGACCAGGTCGCGGCGGCGATGACCATGGTCGAGCCCGGCACCGGCCGGATCCTGGCGATGGCCCAGACCCGCCCCTACGGGATCGACCCGGCCAAGAACCAGACCGTCGTCAACTACAACGTGGACGCGGCGATGGGCGGCGGCAACGGCTTCCAGCCGGGCTCCAACTTCAAGCCGATCGTGGCCGCCGCCGGGCTGGAGGCCGGGCTCACCTCCACCCAGTCCTACCCGTCGCCCAACAAGATGGACTGGCCGACGATGAGCACCTGCGACGGCACCTGGAAGAACCTGGACAAGGGCAAGAAGGGCGGCACCATCCCCAACGAGTCGTCGGGCGAGGTCGGCCCGTACGAGCTCAAGGAGGCGATGGCGCTCTCGGTCAACACCTACTTCGTGCAGATGGAGCAGGAGATCGGCCTCTGCGCGGTCAAGCAGATGGCCAACAAGCTCGGCGTCGCGGGGAAGGCGAGCGGCAAGCCGCTCCAGGAGCTGCCGGCCCTCGGCCTGGGCACCCAGGAGGTCAGCCCGCTGGTGATGGCCAACGCCTACGCGACGTTCGCCAACCGCGGGACCTACTGCACGCCGGTCGCGATCAGCCGGATCGTCACCATGGACGGCACGGACGTGCCGGTGAGCCCGGCCAGGTGCGAGCGGGTGATCTCGGAGAACACCGCCGACGTCATCAACACCGTGCTGCTCGGCGTGACCGAGAAGGGCGGCACCGGCCGTGACCTCGGACTGGAGCGCGACCGCCAGATCGCCGGCAAGACCGGCACCTCCGACGAGAAGAAGTCGGCCTGGTTCAGCGGGTACACCGGCAACCTCGCGGCCTCGGTGTGGCTGGGCGGCCCGGCCGGCGGCGTGCCGATGAAGAACATCCGGATCGGCGGCAAGTGGTTCGAGGAGGTCTTCGGCGCCACCGGCCCCGGGCCGATCTGGCAGATGGCGATGAACGACGCCGTGCGGGGCATGCCGGAGAAGGAGTTCGAGACCGTGTACATCCCGAACCCGGCGCCCAAGAACCCCTCGACGGGCAGCCCGGGCACCGGCGGCACGCCGGGCGGTTCCGCGACCGACGTCGCCCCGACCTGGCCCGGACGCCCCCAGCCCAGCGCCCGGCCGACCCGCAACCCCAACCCGAACAACCCCCGCCCCACCCAGCCCGCGCAGCCGACGACCCAGCAGGACCGGCCCGCCGAGCAGGACCACCAGCAGCAGGCGCAGCAGCCGCAGGGGCGCCAGGAGCAGGATCAGGGCGAGGAGCAGCAGCAGGACGGCTGACCCGGTGCCGGCTGCCCGGCGGGGGATGTCCGCCGGCGGCTGCCCGGCGGCGGAGCGGACGGCACCGCGCCCCGGAACGTCGACGGACGCTCCGGGGCACGGTGCCGTGCGTGCGCCGGGGTCAGTGCACGCCCTTGGCCGCCCAGAAGTCCTCGCGGGCCAGCACGCCGGTGTCCGCCTGGTCGGTGAAGAAGCCGTCCACGCCGAGCTCGTACAGGTACTTCGCCCAGCCGATCGCGTCGCCGTAGGCGTTCGGGTCGGTGCCCCTGCGGAAGTCGAGCGGCAGGAAGGAGTTCTCGTTGCGCACCGTGTACGGGTGCAGCACCAGACCGGCCGCGTGCGCGTCGCGGACCAGGGTGGTCGGCGCCAGCAGCTTGCCGGTCGCGTCGACCGGTGCGATCAGCGTGGTGGTCGGGCCGATGCCGTGCGCGAAGGAGGCGATCCAGCGCAGGCCCTCGGGCTTCACCAGGTCGGCCACCGTGCGCTGGTCGCCGGAGAGCACGAAGTCGTACGGCCGGCTGGTCGGGCCGCCGAGCAGGAAGACCTTGGGGTTGTCGACCAGCTTGGCGAGCCGCTGCAGGCTGCCCGGCTCGAAGGACTGCAGGATCGCCCGGCCGTTGCGCCCGGCCAGGCCGGTGCGGCGCAGCTCGTCGGCGAGGCGCTCCTCCAGCGGCAGGCCGATCGAGCGGAAGTAGCTGGGGTGCTTGGTCTCCGGGTAGACCCAGACCTCCCGGTCCAGCTCGCGGCCGCGCTTGCGGGCGAAGTCCGCGACCTCGCGGAAGGTCGGGATCGCCCACCGGCCGTCGTAGAGCGTGTTGCGCTGGCGCTGCTGCGGCAGACGCTCCTTGGCGCGCAGGGTCCGCAGCTCGGCGAGCGTGAAGTCCTCGGTGAACCAGCCGGTCTGGGCCGCGCCGTCGATGGTCCTCGTGGTGCGGCGGTCCGCGAACTCCTTGTGGTCCGCGACGTCCGTGGTCTCCGCGATGTTGTTCTCGTGGCGGACCACCAGGTGGCCGTCCTTGGTGGGGACGAGGTCCGGCTCGATGACGTCCGCGCCCATCCGCAGGGCCAGGTCGTAGGAGCCCAGGGTGTGCTCGGGGCGGTAGCCGGAGGCGCCGCGGTGGCCGACGACCAGCGGGTGCGGCAGGCGGTCCAGGCCGGTGCCGGTGCGGACCGGCGGGCGGGTGCCGGTCGGGCGGCCGGCGGCGACGCCGCGCTCGTCGGCGGCAGCGGCCTGCTCGTCGCCGGGCCGGTCCGCGCCGGGGGCGGCGAAGGCCTCGCCGGCGCCGGCCGCGAGGGCCGCCGCGCCGAGCCCGGCCACGCCGGTGGCCCGCAGGAAGGAGCGGCGGGAGGCCGCGCCGGCGTCGGCGGACTCGGCCGGGATGCTGCCGTCGGACGGACGGTACGTCATGGGAGCTCCTAGCTCGCGCTGGTGGCGTCGCGGTGGTGGGTGCCGCCCGCACACTAGGAGCTGCCCGGCCCCGTCGGGTGGCCGAGGGGCGAACTGCGGAAGAAGTTCCGACACCCACCGTCCGTTCGTCCACCCCTTCGCCGGTCCGCCCGCGTCCGTCCGGGGCCGTGCGCCCGCGTCCGTGCGCCCGCGTCCGTCGGTGGTGTCCGGCCGGCGCCGGGCAGCGGCTCAGAGACCGGCGAGCAGCTCCCGGCCCAGCGGCCAGTCGCCGAGCCCGGAGTCGGAGTTGAGGTGCCCGAAGGCGCCGGGCTCGACGTGGCGCGCGCCCCAGGCCCCGGCGAAGTGCCGGGCGCGGTCCGGGGTGACCCACGGGTCGTCGGTGCTGGAGACCACGACCGCCGGGAACGGCAGGCGGGCCAGGGCCACCGGGCGGAACCCCAGCAGCGCCGGGACGTCGGCGCGGTCGATGTCGGCGGGCGCGACCAGCAGCGCCCCGCGCACGGCAGCCGTCCGTCCGGCCGGGGCGCCGGCCGCCCAGCGGGCCACCGTCACGCAGCCGAGGCTGTGCGCCACCAGCACCACCGGCCCGTCGGCCGCCGCCGCGGCGACCGCCGCGTCCAGCCGGGCCACCCAGTCCTCCGGGTCCGGGAAGTCCCAGTCCGCCTGCTCCACCCGGACGAACGACGCCGGGTCCGCGGCCTCCCAGCGGCTCTGCCAGTGGGCCGGTCCGGAGCTCTGGTAGCCGGGCAGGACGAGATGGGTGGTGCGGTCCGACATGGGGGCGGACTCCCTCCGGGGCGTTGCGGTTCACGGAACGGTGCGGTTCACGGGGCAGGAGGAGTCTAGGTGCCGCCCGGCCGGGGGGGCGCGCGCCCCCTGAATGGGGCGCGAAGGGCCGTGCGTGCGCTGCCGGACGACCGGTGCGCCCTGTTGCGCGGGTGCGGCGGGTGCGGGAGGTTGGTCCGGGTCCGCTCCGGAGCCGACCGGCGCCGGAGCGCACCGACCATGACGGACCGTCACGCGGATCCGTTCGCAACCGTTCGGAGGGATGTCGGCGATGGCATCGAAGATCCTGCTCGTCACCGGGGACGCCGCGGAGTCGCTGGAGGTGTTCTACCCGTACCAGCGGCTGCGCGAGGAGGGCTACCAGGTCGACATCGCCGCGCCGTCGAAGAAGCGGCTCCAGTTCGTGGTGCACGACTTCGTCGACGGCTACGACACCTACACCGAGAAGCCCGGCTACACCTGGCCCGCCGACGTGGCCTTCGCCGACGTCGACCCGGCCGACTACGTGGCGCTCGTCATCCCGGGCGGCCGCGCGCCCGAGTACCTGCGCAACGACCCCGAGGTGCAGCGGATCGTCCGGCACTTCTTCGAGGGCGAGAAGCCGGTCGCGCAGATCTGCCACGGCCCGCTGGTGACCGCCGCCGCCGGGGTGCTCGGCGGGCGGACCAGTGCCGCCTACCCGGCGCTGGAGCCGGACGTGAAGGCGGCCGGCGCCACCTACGTGGACGGCGAGGCGGTGGTCGACGGCGTGGTCGTCTCGGCCCGGGCCTGGCCCGACCACCCGGCGTGGCTGCGGGCGTTCGTCGAGGTCCTGCGGGTCAAGGCGCCGGTGGCCTGAGCCGCCGGGGGAGGGGCCCGTCCCCGAGACGGTCTCGGGGACGGCCCCGGGCGGGTCTCGGGGGCGGGCCCCTCCCTACGGGGGAGCGGCGCGCCGCGGACGGCTCGGCCAGAGGTCTGAAGACCCGCCCGAATCCGCCTGTCAGAGTGTCAGTTGCCGAGATCGGCAGGGGTGTTGAGAGCACTCCGGGACACCGACGCAGGAGGACGCATGGGCATGGCGGAGCACGGGCGCGGGACGGGGCCGGCCGCCCGCGGTGACGGTCACGGGCGCGGTCACGGCGGCGCGGGGCGGTGGCGCGCCACGGCCGTACGGGTCGTGGCGCTCGCACTGGCGGGCGCGGGCCTGGTGGGCGTGACGGCCCCGGTGGCCGGCGCCCTCGGCACGGCGGGACCGAGCGGGGCGGTGGCGGTGACCGGTACGCAGGACGCGGCGCCGGACGCCGTCGGCCGGGGACCGGGCAGGGGGCCCGACACCAGGCTCCTCAACGAGGCGTTGAACGGCATCGTCCAGGGCGGCGGCGTCTCCGCCGCCCTCGCCCGGGTCGGCGACCACGGCCGTACCCTCTGGAAGGGCGCGGCCGGTCTGGCGGACCGCACCACCGGCGCCCCGGCCACCGCCGAGGGCCGGTTCCGGATCGGCAGCGTGACCAAGACCTTCGTCTCCACGGTCGCCCTGCAGCTGGTCGCCGAGGGCCGGATCGGCCTGGACGACCCGGTGGAGCGACTGCTGCCGGGCGCGGTGCCGAACGGCGCGGACATCACCCTGCGCCAGCTGCTCGGCCACACCAGCGGGGTGTTCAACTACACCGAGGACGACGCCTTCGACATCGAGCGGCCGGGCGCGATCGAGCACTGGCTGGAGTCCGGCCGCTACACCCGCTGGACGCCGCAGCAGCTCGTCGCGCTGGCCAACGCCCACCCGGCGTACTTCGCGCCGGGCCAGGGCTTCCACTACTCCAACACCAACTACGTCCTGGTCGGACAGATCATCGAGCGGGCCACCGGCCGCAGCTGGCAGCGCGAGGTGGAACGCCGCGTCATCCGCCCGCTGGGCCTGACCGGTACCTCCATGCCCGACCACGCCACGGGCATTCCCGGCCCGCACGCGCACGGCTACTACGAGCTGCCCTCCGGCCCGGCCGACGTCACCGAGCTGGACCCGAGCATGGCGGGCGCGTCCGGGGCCGGCATCTCGACCACCGCCGACCTCAACACCTTCATCACGGCGCTGATCGGCGGCCGGCTGCTGCCCCGCCCGCAGCTCGCGGAGATGATGGCCGTCACCCCGCAGAGCGGGGGGCGTTACGGCCTCGGCCTGGAGCGGACGGCCACGGACTGCGGCGTGCTCTGGGGTCACGGCGGCGGCATCCCCGGCTACAGCACCGTGCTGTACACCACCGCCGATCTGCGCCGGCAGCTCGCGGTCTCGATGAACGGCACCGGAGGGGTGGAGACCCCGCCGGCCACCCGGGAGGCCTACGACAGGCTGGAGGCCGCCGGGACCTGCGCCGGCTGACGCCGGTCCCGTCCGGTCCCGCCGGCCCGGCCGGTGCCGTTCTCCGGGACCGGCCGCCGGGCACCCGGCCGCCGGACCGGCGCGGCGGGGCTGCCATCATGGCCCGCACCCGCAGGGACGTCGTCACGAGGAGGACGAGAGATGGCAGATCCGCTGATCGCCGAGGTCGGGGGCCGGGTGCCCGCCGTCGACCCGACCGCGTTCGTCGCGCCGAACGCGGTCGTCGTCGGGAGCGTCACGGTCGGTGCCGGGGCCGGCGTCTGGTACGGCGCGGTGCTGCGCGGCGACGCCGAGACGATCACCGTCGGCGCGGGCAGCAACATCCAGGACAACTGCACCCTGCACGCCGACCTCGGCTTCCCGCTCGTCCTCGGGGAGCGGATCTCGGTCGGCCACAACGCGGTGCTGCACGGCTGCGTGATCGAGGACGACGTGCTGATCGGAATGAACGCCACGGTGCTGAACGGCGCCCGGATCGGCACCGGCTCGCTGGTCGCGGCCGGTGCCGTGGTGCCGCAGGGCACGGTGGTCCCGCCCGGCTCGCTGGTCGCCGGAGTGCCGGCCAGGGTCCGCCGCGAGCTGACCGAGGAGGAGCGGGCCGGCATCAGGTTCAACGCGGAGGGCTACCGGCTGCTCGCCGACGGGCACCGGGAGCTGCGCCCGCTGCCGCCGGTGAAGGCTGACCCGGACCCGGCCGGCTGAGGGCACGGGCCCGGATCAGCCGGACGCACCGACCCCCGCGCCCGCCCCGGGGGGGGGGGGCCGGGCCGGG
>NZ_JBHJRC010000077.1:0-29946 GCF_042261735.1 Kitasatospora sp. NPDC056327
GACGGGGAACCGTCCGGGCCCACGGCGTCGTCGTGCCCGGTGAGCCGGGACGAGGGAGGGCCACGTGGGGTTCGGTTCGGGGATTCCAGGCCTGGTGGCGCGCAGGGCGCGGGGACTGGGCCGGCGGCTGGGCCGGCGCCCGGTGCAGCGGCGGCTGTTCCAGCTGGTGACGGTCGGCTGCTCGCTGGCGCTCGCGCCGAGCGCCTGGCTGTGGCTCGCGGCCGGGGACCGGGTGGGGACGGTGGCGAGCGCGCCGCCGGCCCCGGTGGCGGTGGTGTTCGGCGCCGGGCTGTTCGACGGGCGGCCGTCGCCGTACCTGGCGCACCGGCTGGACGCGGCGGCCGAGCTGTACGGGGCGGGGAAGGTCCGGGCGATCCTGGTGACCGGCGACAACAGCCGGGCGAGCTACGACGAGACCGACGCGATGCGCGGCTACCTGATCGGGCTCGGGGTGCCGGAGGTGCGGGTGGTCGGCGACTACGCGGGCTTCGACACCTGGGACTCCTGCACCCGGGCGCACCGGATCTTCGGGGTGGACCGGGCGGTGCTGGTGAGCCAGGACTTCCACGTCCGGCGGGCGCTGGCGCTCTGCGAGGCGGCTGGCATCGAGTCGTACGCGGTGGGCGTGCCGGAGGCGCGGGACGCCACCTGGCTGTACGGCGGGTTCCGGGAGATCCCGGGGGCGGGGAAGGCGGCGCTGAACGCCTGGCTTCGGCCGGATCCGCTGTTCCTCGGCCCGGACGAGCAGGGGATTCCGCGGGCGCTGGCGGACGCGGGCCGGGAGCAGTCGGCACGCTGAGGCGCGGGCCGGGTTCGGACGCGTTGTCGGACCCGTGCGGCATGATCGGCGGGTGCGGTCACTGCCGAGCATCATCCACCTCGACATGGACGCCTTCTTCGCGGCGGTGGAGCAGGCGGCCAAGCCGAGTCTGCGCGGCAAGCCGGTGATCGTCGGCGGTCTGGGCGGGCGGGGAGTGGTCTCGACGGCGTCGTACGAGGCGCGGCGGTTCGGGGTGCACTCGGCGATGCCGATGGCGCAGGCGCGCCGGCTCTGTCCCAACGCGGCCTTCCTGGCGGGCCGCTTCGAGGCGTACCGGCAGGTGAGCGAGCTGGTGATGGGGCTGCTGCGGGAGCTGTCGCCGCTGGTGCAGCCGCTGAGCCTGGACGAGGCCTTCGTCGATCTGGAGGCGGGCCCGTACGGCCCGGCGCTGACCGGGGCGGACCACGGTACGGGCGAGGCGTTGGTGCTGGCCCTGGCGGAGGACCTCCGGGCGGACATCGAGCGGCGGACCGGGCTGACCGCCTCGGTCGGGGCCGCGGGGTCGAAGCTGATGGCCAAGATCGCCTCCGAGCAGGCCAAGCCGGACGGGCTGGTGCTGATCGAGCCGGGGCAGGAGCGGGCGGTGCTCGGGCCGATGCCGGTGCGGGCGCTGCCGGGGATCGGCCCGGCCACCGAGCAGGTGCTGCGCCGGGCGGGGCTGCAGACGGTGGCGGAGCTGGCCGAGGCGGGGGAGGCGGAGCTCGTGCAGTTGCTGGGGAGGGCGCACGGGGCGGGCGTCCACGCCATGTCCACAGGTCTCGACGACCGGCCGGTGGTGGCCGACCAGGACGCCAAGTCGGTCTCGGTGGAGGACACCTTCGAGGTGGACCTGGCCGACCGGGACCGGGTGCTGCGCGAGGTGGAGGTCCTGGCGCTGCGCTGCGTGCGGCGGCTGCGCGGTGCGGGGCGTTCGGGGCGGACGGTGGTGCTGAAGGTGCGGCGCTTCGACTTCTCGACGCTGACCCGTTCGGAGACGCTGCGCGGCCCGACGGACGACGAGTCGGTGATCGTCGGGACGGCCCGGAGGCTGGCCTCGCAGGTGGACATCACGGGCGGGGTGCGGCTGCTGGGCGTCGGGGTGGCGCAGCTGGCCGACTACACCCAGGAGGACCTGTTCGCGCAGGCCGTCCGGGAGGAGGCGGAGGCCCTGGCGGCCGGGGCCGGGGCGGCCGTCGAGGAGGAGCCGGAGGCGGCCGGGGAGGAGACCGAGGTGGCGCGGCGCTGGTTCCCGGGGCAGGACGTCCGGCACGCGGAGCTCGGGCCGGGGTGGGTGCAGGGCAGCGGGGTGGGGCGGGTGACGGTGCGGTTCGAGACGCCGTGGAGCGGGCCGGGGCGGGTGCGGACCTTCGGGGTGGAGGATCCGGACCTGGTGCCGGCCCGGCCGCTGCCGCTGCGCGAGGGGTGGCCGGGGACGGAGGAGACGCCGGAGGGGCCGGGCCCGGGGGAGGGCTGAGCGGCGGCCGGGAGGGGCCGGGACGCGAAGCGGCCCCACCCGGCGGGGGAGCCGGGTGGGGCCGCGTACGGTTCCGGGCCTCGGACGGTCGCGATGCCCTCGGCGACCGTCCGGGTCCGGTCCCCGCTCCCTGTCCCTGGGCGCGGGGGCGGACGCCTCGTCAGGCGTCGGTCCTCACCGGCTCACGGCCGGGGATCGGGGCCGCGGTCCGGTCGCCGGTGGTCACGGTGGTGGCCGGCTTGACGGTGCGGATGAGGAAGGGAACGGCGCCGGCGAGGACGCAGACCACGGCGGCGGTCCAGAACGCGTGCCGGTAGGCGTCCAGGGTGGGCAGCGAGACCGGGATCGGCAGCTTCATGGTGTCACCGGTCAGGATGGCGGCCATCACGGCGGTGCCGATCGCGCCGCCGACGGTGCGCAGCACGGCGTTCATGCCGTTGGCGATGCCGCTCTGCTCGACCGGGACGGCGCCGTTGATGTAGGCCGGCATCGCCGAGAAGGCGAGGCCGATGCCGAGGCCGAAGATCGCCGAGGAGAGGTAGATGTCCCCCTCGTGGCTGTGCCGCAGCGCGAGGTAGGCCATCGCGACGGCACCGAGGACCCCGCCGAGGACCAGCGGAAGGCGCGGGCCGCGGCGGGCGATCAGCAGCGCGCCGAGCGGGGCGGCGACCATCGAGCCGAGGGCGGAGGGCAGCAGCATCACACCGGCGTGCAGCACGGTGGCGGTGAAGCCGTAGTGGGCGAGCTTCTCCGGGGTCTGGGCGAAGTTGCTGATGACCATGAACGAGCCGTACATGCCGAAGCCGATCAGCAGGCCGGCCAGGTTGGTGAAGGCGACGGCCGGGCGCGACATCATCTTCATGTCGACCAGCGGGTGCGCGACCCTGACCTCGATGACGCCCCAGACCAGGGCGACCACGGCGGCGACGGCGAAGAGGCCGAGCGTCCGGGTGGAGGTCCAGCCCCAGGTGTTGCCCTGACTGACCGCGACCAGCAGGGCGGAGAGCCAGCCGGCCAGGGTGAGCGCGCCCAGCGGGTCGGCGCCGCCGTCCTTGTCGGTGACCGGGTCGGTGGGCACCCGGAAGGCGACCAGGGCGACCGCGAGCAGACCGAAAGCCAGGCCCATCCAGAAGATCGACTTGTAGCTCCAGTGCTCCAGGAGCAGACCCGTGGCGACCAGGCCGAGGCCGCTGCCGACACCCATCGAGGCGCTGATGGCGGCGACGCCGCCGGTGACCTTCTGCCGGGGCAGCTCGTCGCGGACGATGCTGATGGCCAGCGGCAGGACGCCGCCGCCGGCGCCCTGGAGGACGCGGGCGACGACCAGCCAGGTGAAGGAGTGGGTGGAGACCGCGAGCGCGGAGCCGGCGACCAGGCCGCCGAGCGAGATCAGCAGCATCGGCTTGCGGCCGCGGAGGTCTCCGAAGCGGCCCAGCAGGGGGGTCAGCACGGCGGCGGACAGCAGGTTGGCCGTCATCAGCCAGGTGATGCTGGAGCCGGAGACGCCGAGTTCCCTGGCGAGCGAGGGCAGGATCGGGACGACCGCGGTCTGCACCACGCTGAACGACAGCATCGCCAGGATGAGGGCCGGCAGGACCCGGGCGCTGCTCTGCTTCTCGGCCGCGGTGGTGGGCTGTGGTGCCTCACTCACGGTTGCTTCCTCCCGTACATAGTGAATGAACTGAAGTAACCATGCAGGGGGATACTTCAGTGTGTCAAATATTCATTGGTTAAGCCTTGGCAAAGAGAAAGGACCCCGGCCGGGTACGGCCGGGGTCCAGCGCGACGGGGGTCAGGCGAGCGGCCTGACCGTGGCCGGGCGGGCCGTGTCGTCGGCGGCCGGCGGGGCGGCGGTGGGGGGCGGCGGCGATCCGGCGGGGCCGGCGACCGGGCGGGGCGGCGGCGGGGTCGAGGCCGCCGCCGGGGTGTTGTCGTGGACCTCGACGTGCTCGCGCCGCAGCTCCTCCCGGACCACCTCCTCGGTGGTGTAGCGCTCGACCACCAGACGGACCCGCTCGATCGGCGCCAGGTACTTGCGGACCACCGGACGCTCCTCGCGCAGCGTGACCTCCTCCACCGACTCGGCGATCTCCTTCTCGCTGAGCCCGGCGCGCTCGGCCTCGCCGACCGGGATCCGCTCGACCCGGACCCGCTCGTGGACCACCGGCACCCGGCGCTCCACCGGCTCGCTCGTCACGTAGGTGCGCAGCCGGGCGGTGCCGATGACCTGCCACTCGGTGGTGATGTCCAGACGCTCCTCGCGGCAGGTGACCTCCAGCGGGCCGGTGGGGGAGGACGCCGCCGGCCCGGCGGCCTCGGTGCGCGCCGCCTCCGGCCGGGCGGGCCCCGCCGCGGCGAGGTGGGCCGGGGCGCCGGCCGCGCCGGTCACCGGCTCCGGGCCGGCGGTCTGCGGGGCCTGGCTCTGCGGCCGCGGCTCGGTGCCCGGCTCCGGGGCACCGGGTGCCGCGGTGGTGGACGCGGGGGTGGCGACGGTCCGCACGTGGGCCTCCGGGGCGGGGTCGGACGGCTTGCCGAGGTCGGCGGCCGGGCTGGGGGCGGGGGAGTGGTGGAAGGTGAGCTGTCGGGCCGGGCGGGCCGCGCCGGTGCCGTTGGTCCCGGCGGCCGGGGCCGTGCCGTTGGACGGGGCCGCGCCGCCGGAGGGCGTCGGCCCGTTGTGGACGGCGGCGCCCGCCGCCGCGCCCGCCGCAGTGCCGGCCACCGCGGCGCCGCCCCGGCCCGCGGTGGTGCCGAAGTCCAGGTCGGCGGGCTCCGGGCCGGACCCCTCGCCCGTCGCGGGGCGGCCGTCCGCCGGGGTGTCCAGCCCGTAGTAGCGGTAGAGCTGGAGCTCCTGGGCGGGCGACAGGTGCTGGCCGACCCCGAAGTCCGGCGACTCCTTCACCAGGGACTTGTCGTAGGGGACCCGCAGCTCGTCGCCGGAGAACTCGCTCGTGGTCAGGGGCACGAAGGCGTCCCGGCCGAAGATGCCGGTCCGGACGGCGGCCCACTCGGGCCGGCCGGTGGCGTCGTCCAGGTACACCTCGTCGATGGTGCCGATCTTGTCCCCGTTGCGGTCGACCGCCTTGTGGCCGATGAGGTCCCGGGGATCGATGTCGGTCTGCACTCTTTCCTCCAGTGCGGTGATCGTGCGGGACTCCCGCAGGACGGTGGCCGGCCCGCCCGTCGCGTCCGCCTTTTCACACCAAAAGCCATCAACCCGGCCCGCGCGACCGGGGTGCGGCCGGACGGGCCCGGGGCTGGGCCGTCCGGGTCGGGGCCGCCGTCATGGGCGAAGCCGTCGAGTGACCTGACGCACCCGTGATCGCGGGGCCTCCCGCTGGTACCCTGGGCGCGACCGCCGAGCCCGCTCGGGAGAGTCCCCGACAGCGGAAACCGCTGGTCGGGGCGCCGAAGGAGCAACTCCTCCCCGGAATCTCTCAGGCATCCGTACCGTGCGGGATAGGTCACTCTGGAAAGCAGGGCAGGATCGCGGGCGAGGGAGCCGGCGGACCCCACCCTCACCGACGGTGCAAGCCGGCGGGGCGTCCCACGGCGCCCCGTGCGGGCGAAGCTCTCAGGTCCCGATGACAGAGGGGGAGGCCTGTCGGGTTCGTCCGACCGGGTCCTCCGCTGTTGTCCGCAGCGGCGAGGCAGCCCGGCGTGCGCACCCCCGCCGGTCCGTGACCAGGAGGCCTCGACCACCATGAACGCCCAGCCGAACTCGGGACGCCCCACCACCCCCGCGACCCTCACCGAGCTCGAACAGGCCAGCCCCTTCGAGAACCGCCACATCGGCCCCGACGCCGCCGCGCAGGAGAAGATGCTGGCCCAGGTCGGTTACGGCTCGCTGGACGAGCTGGCCACCACCGCCGTTCCCGAGGCGATCCGCTCGATCACGGCGCTCGACCTGCCCGCCGGCCGCAGCGAGGCCGAGGTCCTCGCCGAGCTGCGCGAGCTGGCCGGCCGTAACTCCGTGCTCACGTCGATGATCGGCCTGGGCTACTACGGCACCTTCACCCCGCCGGTGATCCTGCGCAACGTCATGGAGAACCCGGCCTGGTACACCGCGTACACCCCGTACCAGCCGGAGATCTCGCAGGGCCGCCTGGAGGCGCTGCTCAACTTCCAGACCGTGGTCTCCGACCTGACCGGCCTGCCCACCTCCGGCTCCTCCCTGCTGGACGAGGGCACCGCGGCCGCCGAGGCGATGGCCCTGGCCCGCCGGGTCACCAAGGTCAAGGGCGGCGTGTTCCTGGTCGACGCCGACACCCTGCCGCAGACCGTCGCGGTGATCAACACCCGCGCCGTGCCGACCGGTGTCGAGGTCGTCGTCGCGGACCTGTCCGACGGCATCCCGGCCGACATCGCCGAGCGCGGCGTCTTCGGCCTGCTGCTCCAGTACCCGGGCGCCACCGGTGCGGTCCGCGACCTCGCCCCGGTGATCGAGCAGGCCCACGGCCTGGGCGCGATCGTCGCCGTCGCCGCCGACCTGCTCGCGCTCACCCTGCTGAAGTCCCCGGGCGAGCTCGGCGCCGACATCGCCTGCGGCACCTCGCAGCGCTTCGGCGTGCCGATGGGCTTCGGCGGCCCGCACGCCGGCTACCTCGCGGTGCGCGCCGAGTACGCCCGCTCGCTCCCCGGCCGTCTGGTCGGCGTCTCGGTCGACGCCGACGGCAACCGCGCCTACCGCCTGGCGCTGCAGACCCGCGAGCAGCACATCCGCCGCGAGAAGGCGACCAGCAACATCTGCACCGCCCAGGTGCTGCTCGCCGTGATGGCCTCGATGTACGCCGTCTACCACGGTCCGGACGGACTGGCCGACATCGCCCGCCGCACCCACCGCTACGCCGCCGCCCTCGCCGAGGGCCTGCGGGCCGGCGGCGTGGAGCTGCTGCACGGCGAGTTCTTCGACACCGTCACCGCGGTCGTCCCGGGCCGCGCGGCCGGCATCGCCGCCGCCGCCCGCGCCAACGGCATCAACGTCTTCCAGGACGGCGAGGACCGGATCTCGGTCTCCACCGACGAGACCACCACCCGCGAGCACCTGGCGGGCGTCTGGGCCGCGTTCGGCGTCGAGGGCGCCGCGACGGCGGAGGACGCCGACGCGCTGCCCGCCGCGCTGCTGCGCGAGGACGAGTACCTGACGCACCCGGTCTTCCACAGCCACCGCTCGGAGACCGCCATGCTGCGCTACCTGCGCCGCCTGTCGGACCGGGACTACGCGCTGGACCGCGGCATGATCCCGCTGGGCTCCTGCACCATGAAGCTCAACGCCACCACCGAGATGGAGTCGGTGACCTGGCCGGAGTTCGGCCAGCTGCACCCCTTCGCCCCGGTCGACCAGGCCGAGGGCTTCCTCACCCTGATCCGCGGGCTGGAGCAGCAACTGGTCGAGGTGACCGGTTACGACGCCGTGTCCATCCAGCCGAACGCCGGCTCCCAGGGCGAGCTGGCCGGCCTGCTCGCCGTCCGGGCCTACCACCACGCCAACGGCGACACCCGGCGCGACGTCTGCCTCATCCCGTCCTCCGCGCACGGGACCAACGCCGCCTCCGCGGTGATGGCCGGCATGCGCGTGGTCGTGGTCAAGACCCTGGTCGACGGCGACGTCGACGTCGACGACCTCAAGGCCAAGATCGAGCAGCACCGTGACAGCCTCTCCGTGCTGATGGTCACCTACCCGTCCACCCACGGCGTGTACGAGACCCAGATCACCGAGATCTGCGGCCTGGTGCACGAGGCCGGCGGCCAGGTGTACGTCGACGGTGCCAACCTGAACGCCCTGGTCGGCCTGGCCAAGCCGGGCAAGTTCGGCGCGGACGTCTCGCACCTGAACCTGCACAAGACCTTCTGCATCCCGCACGGCGGCGGCGGCCCGGGCGTCGGCCCGGTCGCGGTGCGCGCGCACCTCGCGCCGTACCTGCCGAACCACCCGCTGCAGTCGGAGGCCGGCCCGGCCACCGGCGTCGGCCCGATCTCGGCCGCGCCGTGGGGCTCCGCGGGCATCCTGCCGATCTCCTGGTCGTACGTCCGGCTGATGGGCGGCGAGGGCCTCAAGCGCGCGACCCAGGTCGCGGTGCTGAGCGCCAACTACATCGCCAAGCGGCTGTCCCCGCACTTCCCGGTGCTCTACACCGGCCCCGGCGGCCTGGTGGCGCACGAGTGCATCATCGACCTGCGTCCGCTCACCAAGGAGACCGGCGTCACGGTCGACGACATCGCCAAGCGCCTGATCGACTACGGCTTCCACGCGCCGACCATGTCGTTCCCGGTGGCCGGCACGCTGATGATCGAGCCGACCGAGTCCGAGGACCTGCACGAGATCGACCGGTTCTGCGACGCGATGATCGAGATCCGCGCCGAGATCGAGAAGGTCGGCTCGGGCGAGTGGGCCGCCGACGACAACCCGCTGCGCAACGCCCCGCACACCGCGGCCACGCTGGCCGGCGACTGGACGCACGGCTACACCCGGCAGGAGGCCGTGTTCCCGGCCGGTGTGAACCCGGCGGACAAGTACTGGCCGCCGGTCAGCCGGATCGACGGCGCGTACGGCGACCGCAACCTGGTCTGCTCCTGCCCGCCGCTGGACGAGTACGGCGTCTGACCGACGCGGTGCGCCCACCGGGCGCACGGCACACGACAGGGCCCCGGCGGACGCGTCCGCCGGGGCCCTGCCCGTCGCGCTTCTCCCGTCGGCGTCTCCCCCGTGGCTGTCCGGCGCCTCAGACCGCGCTCGCGGCCGGCCGGCGCGGGGCGATGACCCGGCCGTCGGGCAGCAGTTCGCCGGTGTCCTCGAACAGCAGGACGCCGTTGCAGAGCAGGCTCCAGCCCTGCTCCGGGTGGCAGGCCACCGGGACGGCGGCCTCGCGGTCCTCGGACCCGGCCGACGGGCACTCAGGACGGTGCTGGCACATACGCGTACCCTCGCTTCGCTCTGCGATCCTCCCCGTGGTGCGGAGCGGCCGGTGGCCGGCGCGCGCCGCCGCGGTGGTCGGATTCTGTCCGGCACCGGGCCAGGTGTGGACCGGCACTCAAGTGGGTAGGACAGGAGGTCCTTCCACGCTGGTTCCCAGTGTCGGCATCCGTGGACGCGCGCGCAGCGATTTCGTGACATGCGCCACAACCCCCGGGCAGAGATCACCCGTTCAGGTGGCCGGGGGCCGGAAACGGCACCGGACGGGCCATCCGTCGCACGGCCCGGACGGGCCATGCCGGATGACCCGTCCGGGGGGTGACCGGTCGGGAGCGGCGGGGTGGGCGGATCAGAGCGCCCCGGAGGCGAGCCGGGCCGGGTCCGGCGTGCCGAGCAGCAGGGGGCGCGCGATCGGGGACCGGGCGATCGGGGCGCGGGCCAGGACCGGCAGCAGTTCGGACGCCGGGTGGGCGCGGTGCGCGGTGACGCCCATCGGGGCCGGGGCCAGCGGGATCAGCAGATCGGTGCCGGGCCCGCCGTCCGGGCTGTGCAGCCACAGGGCCGTCGCGTACTGACCGGGGAAGGTCAGCAGCCGCGGCTGGCAGCGGGACCGGGCGGACTGTGCGAGCTGCCAGGCCTCGCGCAGTGCCCGCAGCGTCGAGTCCAGGTAGGGACCGGCGGTGAAGTGCGAGAAGGTGTGGCCCTCGGCGCTCTGCACCACCTCGGCGGCGGCGGCGACCTCGGCGCCGTCCTTGACGAGGAAGCGCCATCCGGTCCGCCGGGCCGCGGCGAGTTCGGCCCGCGGCCCTTCCAGGACGTGGACGGCGAGCGGGTGCGCGGGGAGGAGCGGCCCGCTCGGGTGACGCAGCGCGGCGGCGGCCGGTTGGCGCAGCGCGGTCTCCGAGTCGAGTGCTGCGAGGACCGCGCGCAGGGCACTGGGTGGGGGCTGTGGGGTCTGCAGAGTCATGGCAAGGTCGCCTCTCCGTGCGAGATCGGCGTGCGAGTGCGGCATACCGGCATGGCTTGCTGGCGCGTCGGCGGTGACGGGACCTGGGCCTTGTCCGGTTGGGCAGGATCGCGGTGCCGGCGCGGCCGTTCCCACCGGGGATCTCGCGGAGGGGCGGGCCGGGCCGTGGCGCAGTGCGAATTCTACTCGAACAGGTGCGCAGGGTGACCTGTTTATCACAGGCGGTGGCGCCGGGCAAGTCGGCAGATGCGCTGAAACGGCATCAGTTTCCTTGCATTGCAAGCCAATCGAAGCGTTCGGGTATCGATCTTCCGGGTGGGCATGATGCTTGCACGGTCGGGGGCCGGCCGGCTCAGGAGGAGGAGATCCATGGGCGAGAAGGTCGTGGCGACCCGGGCTGACCTGTCGGACCGGCAGATGTACCGGCGCAAGCTCCGGTCCTGTCAGGACGCGCTCGGCCGGATGCTGCGCGAGGACCGCTTCGACCGCCCGAAGGGCGTGATGGGTCTGGAGATCGAGCTCAACCTGGCCGACGAGCAGGGCCTGCCGATGCTGAACAACGCCCAGGTGCTCACCGCGATCGGCTCCTCCGACTTCCAGACCGAGCTCGGCCGTTTCAACATCGAGGTCAACATCGCCCCGCACCGGCTCTGCGGGCACGTCTTCGAGGACCTCCGCGAGGAGATCGACACCGGTCTGCGCTACGCCGACCGGCGGGCCGGGGAGGCGGGCGCGCGGATCGTGATGGTCGGGATCCTGCCGACCCTCGAACCCGACCACACCGGGCTCGACGCGATGTCCCACAACCAGCGGTACAGCCTGCTCAGCGACCAGATCCTGGCCGCCCGGGGGGAGGACATCACCCTGGACATCGAGGGCGTGGAGCACCTGCAACTGGAGTCGATCACGATGGTCGCCGAGGCCGCCGCGACCTCGCTGCAGCTGCACCTCCAGGTGACGCCGGAACGGTTCTCCTCGGTGTGGAACGCCGCCCAGGCGATCTGCGGTCCGCAGCTCGCGCTCGGCGCCAACTCGCCCTTCCTCTTCGGCCGGGAGCTGTGGCGGGAGACCCGGCCGGTGCTCTTCCAGCAGGCCTGCGACACCCGTTCGGCGGAGCTCAAGGCCCAGGGCGTGCGTCCGATCACCTGGTTCGGCGAGCGCTGGGTGGACTCCGCCTACGACCTGTTCGAGGAGAACCTGCGGTACTTCCCTGCCCTGCTGCCGATCTGCGACGACGAGGACCCGGCCAAGGTACTGGCCTCCGGCGGCGTGCCGCGGCTCGCCGAGATGCGGCTGCACAACGGCACCATCTACCGCTGGAACCGTCCGGTGTACGACGTCAGCGGAGGGGTGCCGCACCTGCGGGTGGAGAACCGGGCGCTGCCGGCCGGGCCGACCGTCGCCGACACGCTCGCCAACGCGGCGTTCTACTACGGGGTGGTGCGGGTGCTGGCCGAACAGGCCCGGCCGATCTGGACCAGGCTGCCGTTCGAGCGGGCCGACGAGAACTTCCGGCAGGCGGCCCGGTACGGCGTGGACGCCGTCTTCCAGTGGCCGCGGCCGGGCCGGGCCGGGCGGGCCGGCGGGCTGACCACGGTGTCCGCCGTCGACCTGGTGCTCAACGAGCTGCTGCCGATGGCCCACCAGGGCCTGGACGCGTGGGGCGTGGAGCCGGCCGACCGGGACCGCTACCTCGGCATCATCGAGCAGCGCTGCCTGCGGCGGACCAACGGGGCGTCCTGGCAGAGCGCGACCTTCCACCGGCTGCGCGAGCAGTACGGGCTGGAGCGGCCGGCCGCGCTCGCGGCGATGACCCGGCGCTACATGGAGCACTCGCGCGGCGGCGAGCCGGTGCACACCTGGCCGGTGGGGTAGCGACCGCCCCGGCGGGCCCGGGCCCGCGGGGGTGCTGTGGAAGGATGATCGCTCCGGTCCGCAGACGGCCCTGCCGGGCGGGGCCCGCCCTCGGCCGTCGGCCGGAGCGCCGTCCGCCCGCCGCCGTCCGTGCTGGAGCACCCCGTGACGACCGTCCCGACCGTACCGGAGACCGCGAAGCCGACCCGCCGGCTGCTCGGCGCGGAGCTGCTGATCGTCCTCGGCCTCTCGCTCGGCGCCAGCGGCGTCAGCGCGCTGATCAGCTTCGCCGGCTCGCTCACCGAGACGGTCGAGCTCGGGCGGCAGGTGGCCACCCTGAACGGCTCGCGCGCCCCCGGGCGGCCGTGGCTCGACCTGGTGTGGCAGCTCTACTACGTCGGCCGCGGACTGATGCCGGTCGTGCTGGTCGGCTACCTGCTGGTGCGCGAGGGCACGGCGCTGCGGGTGCTCGGCTTCGACCTCGGGCAGAAGGCGCGCGACCTCGGCCGCGGCGCGGCCGTCGCGGCGGCGATCGGCGGCTCGGGGCTGGTGCTCTACCTGGCCTCGCAGGCCGCCGGGTACAACCTGACGGTCGCGCCGTCCGGGCTGCCCGACGTCTGGTGGCGGATCCCGGTGCTGCTGATGTCGGCCTGGCAGAACGCGATCCTGGAGGAGGTCGTCGTCCTCGGCTACCTGCTGCGCCGGCTGGGGCAGCTGGGGTGGTCGTGGCCGGCGGCGCTGGTGACGAGCTCGCTGCTGCGCGGCTCGTACCACCTGTACCAGGGGATCGGCGGGCTGGTCGGCAACATGGTGATGGGCGCCGTGTTCTGCCTGCTCCACCGGCGGTGGGGACGGGTGATGCCGCTGGTGGTGGCGCACGCGCTGATCGACACGGTGGCGTTCGTCGGGTACGCGCTGCTCGCCGGGCACGTCAGCTGGCTGCCCACCGGTTGAGCGGGGGCAGCGCCCCGGGGCGCGGCGGGCGGGAGAGCAGCCGGTCCACGTGGTGCCGTTCGAGGCCCTCGCCCGGGTCGATCGGCAGCAGCAGGCGGTCGCGGCGCAGGAGCGCGTGCCGCACCAGCCGGGGCGGGATGACGTCGTCGACCCAGGCGAACGGCCGGCCGGCCGCGTACCGCAGCAGGGGTGCCCACTTGCGGGAGGAGAACAGCTCCATCAGGGGCACGCGGGGGTCGCCGGGCTGGGGCACGTAGCCGGTGAAGCGGACGAAGGGCAGTTCGGGCAGGCCGATCGCCGGGGCGATGTGGACGTTGGCGTGCTCCTCCCAGGTGGTGGCCCAGACGAGGTCGTACGTTCCGGCCAGCTCCCGGAGCCAGCTGCCGTGCCGGGCGGAGAGCAGCACGGTGTAGCCGAGCGGGGTGTGGACGTCGAAGCCCGCGCCGGGCCCTGGGCGGACCGGGTTGAGCACGCCGTCGACGTCCAGGAACAGCAGTGGCTTCGGCATCGGGGGCCCCTCGGGTCTCGTCCGTCGTCACCTGTCGGACGATCCGCCCCCCTCCGGTGGTTGCCCGCCGGAGGGCGCGTCCGGGGGTGCGAGGGGTGCGCCCGGAGCGGGCGGGACGGTTCAGGGCGTGGTGGCGGGACCCGGGAGCGCGTCGGCGCTCCGCGCGCCGGCCGGGGCGGCGGCGCGTCGGGGGAGCCGGCGGACCTGCGGTTCCAGGAGCACGGCGGCGCTGAGCACCAGGGAGACCACGGCGCAGGTCCAGAGCGCGCCGGACAGGCCGAGCCACCCGGCGGCCGGGCCGGCCAGGGCGGTGCCGAGCGGCGCCAGCGAGAGCGAGCCGAGTTCGTCGTAGGCGGTCACCCGGGAGAACGCCTCGGCGGGTATCTCCTGCTGCAGCGCGATCATCCAGTTGACCCCGAAGACCGTGACGCCGGCGCCGGAGAGGAACATCGCCGCGCAGAGCACCGGCAGCGGCACGGCGAGGGCCAGGGCGAGCGCGGGGAGGCCGAAGAGGAAGACTCCCCAGTTGCCGGTCAGCAGGATCCGGCGCGGCTGCCAGCGCGCCATCAGCACCCCGGTGGCGACCAGGCCGGCACCGTGGGCGGCCAGGGCCAGGCCCCAGGCGTTCGCGCCGCCCAGCCGCTCCTTGGCGACGGCCGGCCCGTAGACGGCGTCGACCGCGGCGACGCAGGCGACCAGCACCGAGAACTGGACCACGACCACCCAGAGCCAGCGCCGCGAGGCGAACTCCTGCCAGCCCTCGCGCAGGTCGCGGAGCATGCCGCCGCCCTCGGCGGGCGCGGCGGGCGACCGGGGCTCCAGGAGGAAGCGCAGTGCGGCGGCGGCCAGGAAGCAGACGGCGTCGAGGGCGAGCACCCAGCCGGCGCCGAACGCGGCGGTCAGCGCCCCGCCGAGCGCGGCGCCGCCGATCTGGGAGCCGTTGAAGCCCATCCGGTACACCGAGAAGGCCCGGCCGGCGTGTTCGGGGGCGACGCTCTCCAGGATCATGCCGCCGGCGGCGGGCGCGTAGAAGGCGTAGCCGGCGCCGGCGCCCGCCGAGAGCAGCATCAGCTGCCAGAGCGCGGGTCGGCCGGTCAGCACCAAGGCCGCCAGGGTGCCCTGGGAGAGGGCGCTGAAAAGGTTGGCGGCGACCATCACGTGGTGGCGCGGCAGCCGGTCGGCGAGGGCGCCGCCGAGCACCAGCAGCAGGACGGTGGGCAGCAGCCGGGCGGCGGTGACGTAGCCGACGTCCGAGGTGCTGCCGCCGCCGTCGAGGACGGCGAAGGCGGTGGCGATGGGGGCGCCGGCGTTGCCGAGACCGCTGACGACGGTGGCGGCCGTCTGGATCCGGAAGTTGCGGCCCGCCCAGGCGAACCGGCCGGTGGGGGAGGACGGGAGTCGGCTCTGCACCCCGCGACTATGCCGGGGGGATTCGTCCGTGTCCATCCGATGACCGGACCTTCGGACGGCGTCAGCCGAGGTGGCCCCAGAGGAAGGTCAGGGTCCGCCGCCAGGCGATCTCCGCCTGCAGCGGGTCGTAGGTGCCGAGCAGGTCCTCCTCGTTCATGAAGGCGTGCCCGGCCGGGTAGAAGTGGATCTCCGGACGGACGTCGGTGGCCTCCCCGATCCGGATCGCGGCCTCGTCCACCACGTCCATCGGGATCGACCGGTCGTGCTCGCCGAAGTGGCCCAGCACATGGGCGGTCAGACCCCGGTACTCGAAGTCCGGGTCGGGCGGCAGGCCGTAGAACGGGACGGCCGCGGCCACCCGGTCGCCCTCGGCGGCGGCCAGCAGCAGGGCGAAGCCGCCGCCCATGCAGAAGCCGACCACGCCGACCGCGTCGCCGACGACCCCGTCCAGGCCGAGCAGCAGGTCGACCGCGCCGCGCAGGTCCCGCACCGCCCGCTCGACGGGCAGCTCGCGCGCGAGCCGGGCAGCCTCGGCCGCGTCGTGGGTGGTCGCGCCGCCGAAGAGGTCCGGTGCCAGGACGGTGAAGCCCTCGGCGGCGAAGCGGTCCGCGACACCGGCCAGGTACGGGGTCAGGCCCCACCACTCCTGGACCACCACCAGGCCGGGCCCGACGCCCTGCGGGGGCCGGGCGAGGTAGCCGTGGGCCTCGCGGCCGTTGCTCGGGAAGGTGACGTTCTGCCGGGAGCCGCCCTGGTCAGGCATGGCTTCCTCTCGGGGGACGGGCCGCCGGGCGCGGCGGCGGGTCGGGCTGCGGTGGAGGAGGGCGCGGGGGTCGGGGGGTCAGCCCATCTCCTCCAGGGCCCGGCCCTTGGTCTCCTTGATGCAGAAGGCCACGAACGGGATGGAGAGCAGCGCGAAGCAGGCGTAGACGACGTAGGTCGCCGCCAGGTTCCAGTCGGCGAGGTCGGGGAAGCTGACGGTGATCGCCCAGTTGGCGATCCACTGGGCGGAGGCGGCGACGGAGAGGGCGAGGGCGCGGATCCGGTTCGGGAACATCTCGCCGAGCAGCACCCAGACCACCACGCCCCAGGAGAAGGCGAAGCAGAGCACGAAGACGTGCGCGGCGACCAGCGCGACCGTCGCATGGGTGTTATCCAGGGTCGCGGTGTCGCCGGTGCCCTCCCGGTAGGAGAACGCCCAGGCGGCGGTGGCCAGCGCCAGGGCCATGCCGGCCGAGCCGGCCAGCGCGAGCGGCTTGCGGCCGATCCGGTCCACCAGGACCATCGCGACCACGGTGCCGATCACGTTGACGATCGAGGTGGAGAGGCTGATCAGCAGCGAGTTGGACTCGTTGATGCCGACCGACTGCCACAGGAAGGAGGAGTAGTAGAAGATCACGTTGATGCCGACGAACTGCTGGAAGGCCGAGGCGCCGATGCCGACCCAGACGATCGGCAGCAGGCCGAACCGGCCGCCCATGAGGTCCTTGAGCCGCGGTTTGTGGGCGGAATCCAGCACCGCGCGGATCTCGGCCACCCGGGCGTCGAGGTCGGCGTCCTCGCCCTCGACCTCGCGCAGCACCCGGCGGGCCTGCTCCTCCCGCCGGTCGGCGATCAGGAAGCGCGGGGACTCCGGGATGGACAGTGCCATCAGTCCGTACACCAGGGCCGGGATCGCCTCCACGCCGAGCATCCACTGCCAGGCCTGGACGCCGCCCAGGTGGCCGGTGGACTCGCCGCCGGCCGCCTGGTTGAGCGCCCAGTTGGCGAGCTGGGAGACGGTGATGCCGAGCACGATCGCCATCTGCTGGAAGGAGGCCAGCCGGCCCCGGTAGGAGGGTGGGGCCACCTCGGCGATGTAGGTCGGCGCGATCACCGAGGCGATGCCGATCGCCACGCCGCCGACCACCCGCCAGGTGGCCAGCACCTCGATGTTGGGCGGGAACATCGAGCCGATGCCGCTGACCGCGAACAGGGAGGCGGCCAGCAGCATGGTGCGCACCCGGCCCAGGTGGTCGGCGAGCCGGCCGGCCGCGACCGCCCCGGCCGCGGAGCCGAGCAGGGCGATGGCCACCACGAAGGCCGTGGTGCCGTTGCCGACCGCGAAGTGCTTCTGGATGCCGGTCACCGCGCCGTTGATCACCGCGCTGTCGTAGCCGAACAGGAACCCGCCCATCGCGGCGGCGGCCGAGATGAACACGACGTGCCCGAGGTGCGCCTCTCCGGATGCCGGATGGGTGTGGGTACTGGACACGCGCGCTCCCCGGGATCGACGGCCCCGCCCGTACGGCCGGGAGGGCAGGGTCCGCCTCACATTCGATCAGCGGCCGGGGGGCCGCGTCGCGGTGACTGGGCCGAACGGGTGACGGTGCGTCAGGTGCGCGGGCGGCCGCCGGGCGCGGGGGCCGGGGTGGGCGCGGCCCGCCGGGCGCGGGCGCCGGGGGCCGGGGCCGGTTCGGATCCGCGCCCCGGCCCGGTCGGTGGTGGACGGGCCGGGGCGGTGGTGCCGGAGGTCTCCGGTCAGGCGCCGCGCGGGGCGGTGAGCGCGCGCAGGTGCCCGGGGAGCGGCACGGTGGTGGAGGCGTCCGGCACGGGGGTGCCGTAGCCGGTGGTGACCGGGACCAGGCCGGCCCAGTGGGGGAGGCCGAGGTCCGCGGCGTCGTCGGCGGCGGGGGCGGCCCGGGTCTTGGCGGAGACCTCGTCGAGGTCGAGGCGGATCACCGCGGTGGCGGCGAGCTCCTTGGCGCTGGCCGGGCGGACCTCGGCGGAGCGGCCGGGAACGACCTGGTCGACCAGGGCGTCCAGCGCGGTGGTCAGCTCCTCGGGGTCGGTGACCTGGTGCGCGGTGCCGTGGGCGACCACCGAGCGGAAGTTCACCGAGTGGTTGAACGCCGACTTGGTCAGCACCAGCGCGTCGACCAGGGTCACGGTGAGGCAGACCCGCAGGCCCTGCCCGTCCCCGGCGCCGCGCAGCGGCCGGCTGCCGGTGGAGCCGTGCACGTAGAGGCGGTCGCCCACCCGGGCGTGGATGGTGGGCAGCACGACCGGGGCGCCGTCGACGACGAAGCCGAGGTGGCAGAGGTAGGTGGCGTCCAGGACCGCGTGGATCGCCTCGCGCTCCCAGGTGGCGCGGTCCCTGTAGCGGGTCGGGGTGGTGCGCGGCGTACGGGGGTAGGACGTGCCGCCGTCCGGCGTGGTCGACATGACAATCCTCTATGTACTAGTGCATACTCTGTTTTGTGCTAGGAGACTATCGGATCACCGGTCGGCGTGCCAGCGAGATCGCGGCCGCGGTCGAACTCGGCGTCAGCGAAGGACACCTCGCCCCGGGGACACCGCTGCCCCCGCTGCGCGACCTCGCCGGCGAGCTCGGTGTCAACCCCAACACGGTGGCCGCCGCCTACCGGCTGCTCCGCGACCGCGGCGTGATCGAGACCGCCGGCCGCAGGGGCAGCCGGATCCGCCCGCGGCCCGCCCACACCCCGCGCGACCAGATCCGCCTGCCCGTCCCCGCGCACGCCCGCGACCTCTCCGACGGCAACCCCGACCCGGCGCTGCTGCCCGACCTCACCCCGGCCCTGGAACTCGCCGCCGGGCAGGCCCGCCGCAACCCGGTCCGCTACGGCGACCCGGCCGCGGACCCCGGGCTGCTCGCACTGGCCGGGGCGGGCTTCGCCGCCGACGGCCTGCCCGCCGGGCCGCTCGCCGTCGCCTCCGGCTCGCTGGACACCATCGAGCGCATCCTCACCACCCGGCTGCGCCCCGGGGACGCCGTCGCCGTCGAGGACCCGGGCTGGGGCAGCCTGCTCGACCTGCTGCCGGCCCTCGGCCTGCGCCCGGTGCCGGTCCCGCTGGACGACGCCGGGCCGTTGCCCGGACTGCTCGCCGGGGCGCTGGAGGCGGGCGCACGGGCCGTGGTCGTCACCAGCCGGGCGCAGAACCCGACCGGTGCCGCGCTCACCGCCGGCCGGGCGGCGGAGCTCCGGGCGGTGCTGGCCCGGCACCCGGACGTGCTGCTGATCGAGGACGACCACGGCCACGGCATCGTCGACCTGCCCTACCACCCGCTGGCCGGCGCGGGGTCGGCGCACTGGGCGGTGGTCCGCTCGGCGGCCAAGGCCTACGGGCCCGACCTGCGGCTCTCGGTCGCGGTCGGGGATCCGGACACGGTCGGCCGGGTGCTCGGGCGCCAGCGGCTGGGGGCCGGCTGGGTCAGCCACCTGCTCCAGCACGCGGTGGCCGCCCTGTGGCGGGCCGACGCGGCGCCGGTCGGCCGGGTGGCCGACGCCTACCGGGTGCGGCGGGAGGCGCTGATCGGCGAACTGGCCGCGCGGGGGATCGCCGCGCACGGGGCGAGCGGCCTGAACGTCTGGATCCCGGTGCCGGACGAGGCCGTGGCGCTCGCCGCCCTGGTCCAGCGCGGCTGGGTGGCGGCGCCCGGTGCGCGCTACCGGCTGCAGTCCCCGCCCGGACTGCGGATCACCGTGGCGCAGCTCGATCCGGCGGACGCGCGCCGGCTGGCGCGGGACCTGGCCGCGGTGCTGGCCGGGCCGGACGGGAGCGCCGGGGCGGCGGCGGACGGCACGGCGTCGCGGCTGGTCTGACGGCGGTGTCCCGGATGGCGGGTCCCAGGGCGGTGGTGTCCCGGGCGGGGGCGGGCGGCTGAGCGGGCCGGTGGACGGGCGGTCAGCCCTTGGCGAGCAGCGCCTGGGCGTGCTCCTTGACCTGATCCTTCGTCAGATAGGCGTCGGTGTACTCGAAGTCGCGCAGCCGGGCGGGCTGGCGGGCGAGGAAGCCGGTGCGCACGAAGTCGTCGCCGGCGGTCGCGTTGAGCAGCCAGTTGGCGCCGACCCGGAACTTTGCGGCATTGGTGCGCATCGCCATCAGGTGGTAGCCGCGGGCGACCAGCTGGGCCGGGACGCCGCGCAGCTCCACCCCGACCGGCTTGGAGACGGCGTCCTTGCCCCCGAGGTCCACGACCAGGCCCAGGTCCTTGTGGTAGTACGGTTCGAGCGGCTGGTCCCGCAGCGCGGCGATCACGTTGTCGGCCACCGCCCGGCCCTGGCGGGCCGAGTGCTGGGCGGTCGGCGGGCAGACCGCGCCGTCGCCCTTGGCGAGGTCCGGCACGGCGGCGGCGTCGCCGAGCGCGAACACGCCCTCGAACCGCGGCACCCGCATCTCCGCCGTCACCGCGATCCGCCCGCGCACCGTCTCGGCGTCCAGGGTGCCGATCAGCGGGCTCGCCGCGACGCCGGCCGTCCAGATCAGGGTCCGGCAGGGCAGCACCCGGCCGTCGGTGAACTTGACCGTCTCGGCGCCGACCTCGGCGACCGAGACGCCCAGCGACACCTCGATGCCGCGCTCGCGGAGCACCTCCAGGGCGGCCGTGCCCAGGGCGTCGCCCAGTTCGGGCATCAGCTTGGGTGCGATGTCGATCAGGTGCCACTTGATCTGCCGGGCGTCCAGCCGGGGGTAGCGGCGCGCGGCCGCCGTGGTGAGCCGCTGCAGGCAGGCGGCGGTCTCGGTGCCGGCGTAGCCGCCGCCGACCACCACGAACTGCAGCCGGGACTCCCGCTCCCGCTGGTCCGGGGAAGCCGAGGCGAGGTCGAGCTGGGCGATCACGTGGTCGCGGACGTAGGCGGCCTCGGCGAGCGTCTTCATGCCGCGCGCGTAGTCGGTCAGACCGGGGATGTCGAAGGTGCGGGTCACGCTGCCGGGGGCCAGCACCAGGTAGTCGTACCGCTGCGCCACCACCTCGTCAGTGATCTTGCGCACCACGCAGACCTTGGCGGCCGGGTCCACGCCGATCGCGCCGCCGGGGACGATGTGGGTGCGCCGCAGCGAGCGGCGCAGTGAGACGGCCACCGACTGGGGGGTGAGCACCCCGGCCGCGACGTGCGGCAGCAGGGGCAGGTAGAGCTGGTAGCTGAACGGGGTGACCAGGGAGATCTCCGCCTCCGTGGGGGAGAGTTTGCGCTCCAGCCGGCGCGCGCACTCCAGTCCGGCGAAACCGCCGCCCACGATCAGGATCCGGGCTCGTTCCATCGTGCGTCCCTCGCAGTGCAGTCGTCACGGCACGGTGCGGCGCCAGCGCCGCCGGTCGTGCTGTCGGGTGCCCCGATTACTGTCCGCCACACTCGCACGGAGCAGCCGGGGGTGCCACCGGGACGACCCGGGCGGGCGAGCGGGCCGAGCGACACCCGCCCCGTGCATATGCCCGATAGGCTGTCCGGCGTGCTCCCCGAGGTGACGGCGGTCCGTTATGTGACGCCACTGCGAGAAGGCGGCTCGATGCCGGGCCTGGTCGAGGCCGACGACCGGCGGCTGTACGCGCTGAAGTGGGTCGGCGCGGCCCAGGGCCGCAAGGCGCTGGTCGCGGAGGTGCTGGCCGGCGAGCTCGGCCGGCGGCTCGGCCTGCCGGTGCCCGAGCTGGTGACCGTCGACCTGGACCCGGTGCTGGCCCGCAGCGAGCCGGACCAGCAGATCCAGGACCAGATCCGGGCCAGCGGCGGGATCAACCTGGGGATGGCCTTCGTCAGCGGCGCGCTCAACTTCGACCCGCTCTGCTTCGAGGTGGACGCGGGGCTGGCCGGACAGGTGCTCTGGTTCGACGCCCTGATCGGCAACGTGGACCGGTCCTGGCGCAACCCCAACCTGCTGGTCGCCACCGGTGGCCTGCGGCTGATCGACCACGGCGCGAGCCTGATCTTCCACCACCACTGGGCGGGCGCCGAGGCCTGGACCCGCCGCCCGTACGACGCCTCCGACCACGCGCTGCTGGGCGCCGGGCCGGACCTGCTCGCGGCCGACAAGGCGCTCGCGCCGCTGGCCGAGGCGGCGATCGAGGAGGCGGTGGAGCGGATCCCGGACGTCTGGCTGGTCGACGAGCCCGGGTTCGACTCGCCGGGGGCGGTGCGCGAGGCGTACCGGGCCCGGCTGACCGCGCGACTGGCCGGTCCGCGCGACTGGCTGCCGGAGGTGTCCGCATGACCGACGTGACCGACTCCGACCCGGTTTCCGACCCGGGGTCCCGTTTCGGGGCCGGCTCCGGATCCGGTTCGGACCCCGGCTTCGGGGAGTTCGGGGCGTCCGGCTCCCGCCCGTCCGGCTCCCGGCTGTCCTGGTCGGCGGCCACCGGGCCGTCCGAGTTCCGCACGGGCGACCCGGCGCGGTCGGCGGCGCCGGGCCGGGGCGAGCTGCACGAGTACGAGTACGCGGTGATCCGGGCGGTGCCCCGGGTGGAGCGCGGCGAGTGCGTCAACGTGGGTGTGCTGCTGTACTGCCGGCAGGGCTCCCACCTGGCCGCACGGACCCACCTGGACCAGGCGCGGCTGCTGGCCCTGGACCCGGTGGCCGACGTGGCCGCGGTGCGCCGGGCGCTGCAGGGCATCGAGACGGTCTGCGCCGGCGGTCCGCAGGCCGGTCCGGCGGCGGCCGACAGCCCGGGGCAGCGGTTCCGCTGGCTCACCGCGCCGCGCAGCGCGGTGCTGCAGCCGGGTCCGGTGCACACCGGTCTGACCGCCGACCCCGACACCGAGCTGCGCCGGCTCTTCGACCAGCTGGTGCTCTGAACAGGTGGAACGTCCCGGTCCGGGGTTCCGGTCCGACGGACCGTTGCCGTGCTCAAATCTTGAGTTGCTGAAGCAGTCGGTCGTAGGCTGACCTCATGGGTTCGACAGCGACCACGACCGTACCGACCAACGCCGAGCTGATGGAGGCGCTGGCCGCCGTCGGTGGTGCGTACTTCCAGGACTTCGCGGCCGCCGCCGCCCGGCACGGTCTCTCCTCCTCGCAGGCCAAGGCGCTCGGCGCCGTCCAGGAGCCGGTGCCGATGCGCGCGCTGGCCGGACGGCTCGGCTGCGACGCCTCCAACGTGACCGGGATCGTCGACCGGCTGGAGGCGCTGGGCCTGGCCCGCCGGGAGGCCTCGGCGGGGGACCGGCGGGTCAAGATCGTGGTCATCAGTGAGCAGGGCCGGGAGATCCTGACCCGGATCCGCGGCGAGATGAGCCGCACCCACCAGGCCTTCGAGGCCCTGAGCGGGGAGCAGCGCACCGCGCTGCACTCGATCTGCCTGCAGGTCCTCCCGGTGCTCAGCGGACGTCCGTAGGGCCCACCGGGCCGAGCGTCCCGGCCAGGGCGGCCGGCAGCGGGGTGTGGTGGAGCACGGTGAGCCGCCGGGTCGCCCGGGTGAGCGCCACGTAGAGGTCGGACACGCCCTGGGCCAGCAGACCGGCCGGGTCGGCCACCACCACCTCGTCGAACTCCAGCCCCTTGGCCCCGCGGACGGTCAGCGCGCCCAGGCCGGCGGCGCGGGCGTCCGGGGCGATCACCCCGGTGGTGCCTGGGCCGGCGGGCAGGGCGGCCAGTGCCGCGGCGTAGTCGCCGTCCGGCACGGCGACGGCGCGGGGGCGGTCGGCGGTCTCCCGGACCGCCCGGGGCGGCTCCGTGCCGGGGGCGTGGGCGCGCAGCACCGCCGCCGCCGGGGCCATGATCGCGGCCGGGGTGCGGTAGTTGACGGTGAGCCGTTCCTCCCGCCGGCCGCCGGGCAGTTCGCGGTCCAGCAGTTCCCCCCAGGACGACCGGGCGCCGGCCGGCGAACCGGTCTGGGCGAGGTCGCCCACGATGGTCAGCGAACGGGTCGGCACCCGGCGCAGCACGGCGCGCCAGGCCATCGCGGACAGCTCCTGCGCCTCGTCGACCACCACGTGCCCGTACGCCCAGGTGCGGTCGGCGGCGGCCCGCTCGGCGGTGGTGCGCTCCGGTCCGGAGTCGCGGAACCGCTCGGCGAGCAGCCCGGCGTCCAGGGTGACGTCGTCGTGCTGCCCGGTGACGGTGAGCACGCCCTCGGCGTAGCGCAGCTCCTCGTCGAGGCGCCGCCCGGCGGCCCGGGCGCGGGCGCGGGCCGGTCCGGTGTCCTCGCCGAGGAGCTCCGCGGCCTCGTCGAGCAGCGGGACGTCCCCGGTGGTCCACGGTGTGCCGGCCGGCCGCAGGGCGGCCGCGCGCTCGGCCGGGGAGAGGCCGGGAGCCGCGGCGGCCAGCAGTGCCGGGTCGGAGAGCAGCCGGTCCACGAGCCGGTGCGGGGTCAGCACCGGCCACAGCGCGTCGAGCCGGGCGCGCACCGCGGGCTGCGCCCAGAGCTCGCGCGGGGCGTACCGGGCCTCCTCGTCGTCGTACGGGCGGCCGAGGGCGAGGGCCTGCTCCACCGCGAGCGCGTCCAGCACGGTCCGCAGGAAGAAGGCACGTGCCCGGTTGTGCGGCAGGCGCAGGCCGCGGGCGGCGTCCCGGGCCCCGGTGCACACCCGGCGGGTGAGCCGGAGGTGCTCGCCGAGGTGAAGGTCGCCCGCGGGCAGGGCCTGGTGGGCCTCGACGGCGCGCCGGACCACGCCGGCCATCCACGGGCCGCCCTTGACCACGGCGGCGGCCGGGGCGTCCTCGGCGTTCGCCCGGACGCCGGGGAAGAGCTCGCCGACGGTGCGGAGCACCACCTCGGTCTCGCCGAGGGCGGGCAGCACCCGGCCGATGTAGTGCAGGAACGCCGGGTTGGGGCCGACCACCAGGACGCCGCGGCGCTCCAGCACCGCGCGGTGGGTGTAGAGCAGGTAGGCGGCGCGGTGCAGGGCGGTGACCGTCTTGCCCGTCCCGGGGCCGCCCTGGACGACCAGCGCGCCGGACAGCGGGGAGCGGATCACCCGGTCCTGCTCGGCCTGGATGGTGGCGACCACGGTGTCCATCCGGCCGGTCCGGGTCCGGTCCAGGGCGGCCATCAGCGCGGCCTCGCCGACCAGGGAGCGCCGGCCCTCGTCGTCCAGAGCGGCGAGGTCGAGCGCCTCGTCGTCCAGCCCGGTGAGGACGCGGCCCGCGGTGTGCAGGTGCCGGCGGCGCACCAGGCCCTCCGGGGCGGCCGGGGTGGCGGTGTAGAAGGGGCGGGCGGCGGGCGCGCGCCAGTCGATCAGCAGCGGCTCGTACGTCCCGTCCCGTTCGTCGCGGAGGCCGATCCGGCCGATGTGGCGGACGGTGCCGTCGCGGTGGTCGGTCCGGCCGAAGCAGAGGCCGTGCTCGACGGCCGCCAGCCGGGCGGCGCGGCGGGCGGCCCCGGCCGCGCGCAGTTCGCGTTCCAGCCGGGCCTGGTGGGTGCCGCCGGGACCGGCCTCCCGGCCGGCCGCCGCGAGGTCGTGCCGGGCGCGGTCGCGGGCGGTGTCGAGACGGGCGTAGAGGCTTGTCAGACGGGCCTGTTCGGAGCGCAGCGCCGCCGTGAGGACGGCGTCCGGGCCGGGGGCGCCGAGGGAGGCCACTGGAGATTCGCTCATCGATGTGGTATCCTTGCGGTGAGAAGTTTCCCAGTATCTTTGATATGGTGGCTCAACCGCCCAAGCCTACCCGAGCCGACGCCGTTCCGGCTGACCTCGGCTGTTAGGCTTGCGAAGCGTGAGCGCGAAGCCCCAGATCCCCAATGTCCTGGCCTCCCGGTACGCCTCGGCGACCCTGGCCCAGCTCTGGTCCCCCGAGCACAAGGTGGTCCTTGAGCGCCACCTCTGGCTCGCCGTCCTGAAGGCCCAGCAGGACCTCGGCGTCGAGGTGCCCGCCACCGCCGTCGCCGACTACGAGCGCGTGATCGACCAGGTCGACCTCGCTTCCATCGCCGCCCGCGAGCGGGTCACCCGGCACGACGTCAAGGCGCGGATCGAGGAGTTCAGCGATCTCGCCGGCCACGAGCAGATCCACAAGGGCATGACCTCCCGGGATCTGACCGAGAACGTCGAGCAGCTGCAGATCCGGCAGTCCCTGGAGCACGTGCGCGACCGCACCGTCGCCGTGCTGGTCCGCCTGGGCCGGCTCTCCGCCGAGCACGCCGAGCTGGTCATGGCCGGCCGCTCGCACAACGTGGCCGCGCAGGCCACCACCCTGGGCAAGCGCTTCGCGTCGATCACCGACGAGCTGCTGGTCGCCTTCCGCCGCCTGGAGGAGCTGATCGCCCGCTACCCGCTGCGCGGGATCAAGGGCCCGGTCGGCACCGCCCAGGACATGCTCGACCTGCTCGGCGGCGACACCGACAAGCTCGCCGAGCTGGAGCGCCGGGTCGCCGGGCACCTCGGCTTCGAGTCCGTGCTCACCAGCGTCGGCCAGGTCTACCCGCGCTCGCTGGACTTCGAGGTGCTGACCGCCCTCGTCCAGCTGGCCGCCGCGCCGTCCAGCCTGGCCAAGACCATCCGTCTGATGGCCGGGCACGAGCTGGTGACCGAGGGCTTCAAGGAGGGCCAGGTCGGCTCCTCCGCGATGCCGCACAAGATGAACACCCGCTCCTGCGAGCGCGTCAACGGCCTGGCCGTGATCCTGCGCGGCTACGCCTCGATGACCGGCGAGCTGGCCGGCGACCAGTGGAACGAGGGCGACGTCTCCTGCTCCGTGGTCCGCCGGGTCGCGCTGCCGGACGCCTTCTTCGCCTTCGACGGCCTGCTGGAGACCTTCCTGACCGTGCTCGACGAGTTCGGCGCCTTCCCGGCCGTGATCGAGGCCGAGCTGGACCGCTACCTGCCGTTCCTGGCCACCACCAAGGTGCTGATGGGCGCGGTGCGCGCGGGCGTCGGCCGGGAGACCGGCCACGAGGTCATCAAGGAGCACGCGGTCGCCTCCGCGCTCGCGATGCGGGCCGGCGCCCGGGAGAACGAGCTGCTGGACCGGCTCGCCGCCGACGAGCGGATCCCGCTGGACCGGGCCGCGCTGGACGCGCTGCTGGCCGACAGGCTGTCCTTCACCGGTGCGGCCGGCGCCCAGGTCGCCGAGGTCGTCCGCCAGGTCGAGGCCGTCGCGACCGCCTACCCGGAGGCCGCCAAGTACGCTCCGGGTGACATCCTCTGACGGAGTCTCAGTCCCGTGCTCCGGGCCCCGTCGCCGAGGAGGCGGCGGGGCCCCCGCCGTGTGCGGCGGCGGGGTGGCCGGGGTCCAGCGGCGGACCGTCGGTGCCGCAGGCGTAGCGGCAGTCCGGCTCGGCCACCGGGCGCTCGTCCTGCGGCGCCAGGACGTTGCCGTGCACGGTGGCCAGCGCGATCAGTCCGCCCGCGGCGAGGAGCCCGGCACAGATCAGCATCGCGGTCCGGAAGGCGGCGTCGACCGCGTCCGGCACCTGGTAGGCGTCTCCGCTCAGGCCCGCCAGCGCGGGCAGCGCGGCGACCGCCAGCAGCCCGGCCGCCCGGGCCGCGGCGTTGTTGACGCCGCTGGCGATGCCCGCGTGCCGCACGTCCACGGCCGCCAGCACGGTGGCCGTGAGCGGGGCGACCAGCAGCACCATCCCGCTGCCCATCACCGCGACGGCGGGCAGCACGTCCGTCCAGTACGAGGCGCCGGGGCCGATCCGCAGCATCAGCAGCACGCCCGCCGCGCAGAGGAACGGGCCGACGGTGAGCGGCAGGCGCGGGCCGATCCGCTTGCCCAGCCGGCCGGCCCGGGCGGACAGCACCAGCATGATCACCGTGATCGGGACCAGGGCCAGCCCGGAGACCAGCGGCGAGAAGCCGGAGACGATCTGCAACTGCACGACCAGGAGGAAGAAGACTCCGCTGAACGCCGCGTAGACGGCGAGGGTGACCAGGTTCACGGCGGTGAACAGCCGTGAGGAGAACAGCCCGAGCGGCAGCATCGGCTCCGGGGTGCGGCGCTCGACCGCGACGAAGGCGGCGCCGAGGGCGAGGCCGGCCACCCCGGTGACCCAGACCGCGGCGGACAGCCCCGCCCCGGCGGCGGTCAGCGCGTAGGTGACCGCGCCCAGGGACAGGGCGGCCAGCGCCGCGCCGAGCACGTCGAAACGGCCGGTCGAGGACTCGTCCCGGCTCTCCGGCACGTGCCGGGCGGAGACCGCCAGCACCAGTGCGGCCAGCGGCAGGTTCAGCAGGAAGATCCAGCGCCAGCCGGGGCCGTCCACCAGCCAGCCGCCGAGGAACGGGCCGACGGCCGCGGAGACCCCGCCGAGGCCCGACCAGAGGCCGACCGCGGCCGAGCGGTCGTCCGGATGGAAGACGGCCTGCAGCATCGCCAGCGAGCCCGGGGTGAGCAGCGCCCCGCCGATGCCCTGCACGGCGCGCGCCAGGACCAGCACCTCGATGGTGGGCGCGGCGGCGCAGGCCGCGGAGGCGGCGGCGAACCAGATCACGCCGATCAGGAAGACCCGGCGCCGGCCGTAGCGGTCGCCGAGCGCGCCGCCGAGCAGGATCAGGCCCGCCAGGGTGAGCAGATAGGCGTTGAGGGTCCATTGCAGGGCGTCGAGCCGGGCGCCCAGATCGGCGCCGATCCGGGGCAGCGCGACGTTCACGACGGTCCCGTCGAGCATCGCCATGCTGGAGCCGAGCACCGTTGCCAGAAGTACCCAGCGACCCTGCGCGGTGCCCAACCGCAGGGTGCCTGCCTCGGAGGTGGTCACGGCCCATGGTCCGTCGGGCGGGGCCGGAGTGACAAGGGTCACCGGGGGTGTGTCGGGAGGTGTCCGTTGCGTGAGTGATCGTGTGCGCACCGGGGCGGACATCGGCGGAGGGTCGTGGATCGGATGCACATCGTGAATGGATTGTGTGCGTACTGTGCACGGTATTCCAGCGCAGCGTCACGGCATTGCGGACTTTGGTCCCGGGGGCTGGAGATCGACATTGCTTCACCCGAACGGATGGGTTTTAGTTCAGCGACCGCCCGGCGTCAGCCCGGGTGGCCACCGGGTGGAACGCCTAGTCCTGCCGCTGCCCGGTGGTACGCAACGAACTCTGTACGGCAGGAGCGGGGGACCCACAGGTAAGTCGCCGGACCCGAATTCGCGGTCCGGCTAGGGGTGAAGCCGCCTATTGCGGCCGGGCAACTCCAGCCCGAACCCGACAGCTCACCTCGCAGGCGTCGGAGAGGACATTCCCATGCCCGCACACGCTCGTCGTACCGCCCTGCCCCGCGCCGTCCGCATCGGCATCGCGACCGCCGTCACCGGTGCCGCCTTCGCCCTCCCGCTGGTGACCACCGTCACCGCCCAGGCCCACGAGGTCCCGGCCGCCGGCCACGCGCAGCAGAGCAGCACCTGGACCGGCGCCGACGCCGCCCCGGCCGCCGCCCCGGCCCCGGCCGCTCCGGCCGCCGCCCCGGCAGAGGAGAACTACAAGGTCGTCGGCGGGGACACCCTGTCGAAGATCGCCGGCGCGAAGAACGTCGACGGTGGCTGGCAGGCGCTGTACGAGCACAACCGCTCGGTCATCGGCGCCAACCCGAACCTCATCTTCCCGGGCCAGCAGCTCGCGCTCGGCGGCAAGGCCCCGGCCGCCCCCGCCGCGAAGCCGGCCGCTCCGGCCGCGCCCGCCAAGTCCGCCGCGAAGCCGCAGGTTTCGCAGGACGCGGTGAAGCCGGCCGCCAAGCCCGCGGCCCCGGCCGCCAAGCCCGCCGCCCCGGCGGTGAAGCCGGCCGCCCCGGCCGCCAAGCCCGCGGCCCCGACCGCCGTCGCCCCGGTCGCGACCCCGGTCGCCGCCGGCTCCGGCTTCTTCGCCCCGCTGGCCAACCCGAAGCTCGGCACCGCCTACGGCGTGGCCGGCTCGATGTGGTCCTCCGGCCACCACACCGGCGCCGACTTCGTCGCCGCCACCGGCACCCCGCTGCGCGCGGTCGGCGCCGGCACCGTGGTGAAGGCCGGCAACGGCGGCGCCTACGGCAACGAGGTCGAGATCAAGCTCGCCGACGGCAAGTACGCCCAGTACGCGCACCTCTCCTCGATCGGCGTCAAGGTCGGCCAGGCCGTCACCGCCGGCCAGCAGATCGGCCTCTCCGGCGCGACCGGCAACGTGACCGGCCCGCACCTGCACTTCGAGATCCGCACCGGCTCGGAGTACGGCTCGGACGTCGACCCGATCGCCTACCTGCGGGCGCACGGCGTCTCGATCTGACCCTCGGTCGGATCATCCAGCACCACCACGGGGTGCGGGGCGAAGACGACCTCCCGGAATGGTCATGTCGGGTGACCGCTCGACCGGGTGATCGCCGCACCACCGGTGGAAGGACGGGCGCGGGACACGCCCGTCCGGCCGGCCCGGCCCACGAGACCTCTCTCGTGGGC